>JAPKXT010000126.1 GCA_026394695.1 Methanoregula sp. | reverse complement strand
AAAAAGCAGGTACCCCTTTATTTCCACTGGAAAGCATGGTATAGCTTTCCCATTTGGGCTGAATATCGCAATTTATCCTTTCTTTAAATAAAAAAGTAGATTTTTCTTGATGAAATATTTAAATACTTAAAAGTTGAAAATTAAATGAGCTTATTTCATTAATATTTTTTATTAAACTTGCTCAATTCACGATTTCCACACGAAATTAAGGGGTCCCTCCCTACAACAAAATGGAAAACACTTAAAATCAGGAATAACACTTATATTTGTATATATTTTCTGGAATACTTGTTAACCTCAGAAATAAATAAAAAAATTACAATTAAAATATTTGGACGTTATTGGTAAATTGTGTCGTAAATTGGACCAATTCCACAGGAACAAATGGGGTTTATAAAAGGAACAAACCGATCGTTTTTTTATCTTATGTCACTAAGTGTCAGATCCTTAGTGTCATTATGCCAGAAACAGATGATCCCTCTACTGGGCTATTTAAAAAGTACCTTGCAAATAACAAGATATTCCGCGACCGTGAAGTGCTGAGACACTCCTACCGTCCACAGATCCTTCCCCATCGCAAACCTCAGATTGATAATGTTGCCTCCATCCTGGCACCGTCACTCAGAAATGAAACACCATCAAATATTCTTATTTATGGCAAGACCGGGACCGGTAAGACGGCCTGTGTCCGTTACGTTGGTTCGGAGCTTGAAAAGGCAAGTAGTAAGATGGGCACCATCTGCCAGATTGTTCATTTGAACTGCGAAGTAATTGATACTCAATACCGGGTACTTGCCCAGATTGCAAAAAATCTTTACGGAATGGACGATGTCGCAAGCGATAAAACCCGGACGCACATCCCGATGACTGGCTGGCCCACGGATCAGGTATATGCCGAGCTCAAAAACCAACTCGAAGCCGGTGGCGGAGTTCTCGTTATTGTGCTTGATGAGATTGATAAACTTGTAAAAAAGAGTGGTGACGATACGCTTTATAATCTTACACGTATCAATTCCGATCTTAAAAATTCCAAGGTCAGTATTATCGGCATTTCAAACGATCTTAGCTTTAAAGATTTCTTAGATCCCCGTGTCCTCTCCTCTCTCTCTGAAGAGGAGATAGTTTTCCCGCCCTACAATGCCCCACAGCTTGTTGACATTCTCGCTCAGCGCTCTGACGCGGCATTCATGCCAGGTGCCATAGCTGAAGGGGTTATCCCGCTCTGTTCAGCTCTTGCAGCTCAGGAGCATGGAGATGCCCGTCGTGCGCTTGACCTTTTGAGAATTTCCGGTGAGCTTGCCGATCGCGACGAATCAACTCAGGTAAAAGAAGAGCACGTGAAGCAGGCCCAGGCAAAGATCGAGACGGATAGTATGATTGAATGCATCGCGACACTTCCCACCCAGAGTAAATTGATCCTTTTCTCTATGCTTATACTTGAGCAGCTGGGACAGAATATTTTTACAAGCGGGGAAGTTTCACGTATTTATCAGGATATTGCACCGAGCATTGAACTTGATGTTCTCACTCATCGCCGTATTACAGATCTCATATCTGAGTTAAACATGCTTGGTGTAATCAACACCCGTGTGGTAAGCCGCGGGCGGTATGGCAGAACAAAAGAGATGTGGTTTGATTCAAACACGGGCAAGATCCGCGAGGTTGTACTGAAGGATCCACGACTGAACGGGTTAAAGGACCTTGACGTGAAGCAAATGGAAGCAAAATGGTTAAAAACATGGTTCAGGTGATGAGTTATGGATGAAAAGGATCTAGAACTTCTCCGTATTCTTGAGGATAACAGCAGACTCTCCGCAGACGAAATTGCAACGATGACGAAGCTAACTTCCGCTGAAGTGGAGGTACGGATCCATGCACTCGAAGATGCCGGTGTGATCCGTAAATATACTACCGTTATCAACTGGGAGATGGCAGGTAACAGCGAGGTCGCTTCAATCATCGAGCTCAAGGTAAGTCCCGAACGCGATTTTGGTTATGACCGGATAGCAGAAAGGCTTTCCCGGTTCAGGCAGGTAAAAACACTGCGTCTGATGACCGGTACCTATGATCTCCAGCTCCTTGTAACCGGAAAGAATATGCAGGAAGTTTCCCGTTTTGTATCCGAACATGTGGCACCTATGGACCGGATCCGTGAAACGGCGACACATATAATCATGAAGTCATATAAGGAAAATGGCAACGTGCTTTTTGAACAACAGGAAGCAGAACGCCTCCCCTACTCGTTCTAAGGTGAGGATATGCGGAATTTTATTTCTGAACGTGCAAACAGCATCCCGCCATCGGGGATCAGAAAATTCTTTGACCTGGCTCTCACGATGGAGGATGTCATATCTTTAGGTGTTGGTGAACCCGATTTTCGTACCCCATGGAATATCTGCGAATCAAGCATTTACTCAATTGAGCAGGGCGTGACATCCTACACTCCAAACAAAGGTCTGCCTGCGCTCCGTGAAACACTCTCCAGCCACTTAAAACAGCAATATAATCTTCACTATAACAGTGATGATGAAATTATCATCACAAGTGGTGTATCAGAAGCGCTCGATATCGCGATCCGGGCAATTGTTGATCCAGGTGATGAAGTTCTTATCGCACAGCCGAGTTATGTCTCTTACGCACCCTGTGTTACGCTGGCAGGTGGTCTACCGGTTCCTGTTGAATGCACAGAAGCTGACAACTTTAAACTCAACCCCGACACGCTGCAGGAAAAGATAACCAGGAAAACAAAAGGGCTGATGATCAACTTCCCGAACAATCCGACAGGCGCAGTGATGAACCGGAAAGATCTTGAAGCGATCGCTGATATTATAATTGATAATGATCTGCTGCTTATCACCGATGAAGTATATGCAGAACTTACCTACGACGGGAGACATGTTGCTGCAGGCACGGTAAGCGATCTCTGGGAGCGGACAATTACCCTCAACGGCTTTTCTAAGGCGTATGCTATGACAGGATGGCGTGTGGGGTATCTCTGCGCACCGAAAGATCTCTGTGAAGCAGCCCTCAAGATCCACCAGTACGTGATGCTTTGCGCACCCGTTATGGGACAGATCGGTGCTCTTGAAGCGATCCGTTCTGCTGAAGAGGATAAAAACACTATGGTGAACGAGTACCGTTTAAGGCGCAACATGTTCGTATCAGGGTTAAATCGCGTTGGTCTTCCAACCCACGTCCCAGAGGGGGCATTCTACGCATTCCCCTCAGTAAAAGGGACCGGGCTTTCCGATACAGAGTTTGCCGAAAGACTGCTGAAAGAGCAGCGGGTTGCCGTAGTACCGGGAAGTGTCTTTGGTGTGGGAGGAGATTACCATCTGCGCTGTGCATATGCGGTTTCCAGAAAGCAACTCACTGAAGCCCTCGGCCGGATAGAAACTTTCCTGAATGGTTTATGAAAGATCTGATATATATCCAAAAAACCATTTTTTATACCTTATAATCATATTCCCGCGTAAAGGAAACCCTTACAAAGGATACTTTATTTTGCACCTCGATCAATACTACTTGATATTACAATGAGTTGCACGATCATCGTTGGTGGATTTTTTGGAGATGAGGGAAAGGGGAAGATTGTTGCCCATATTGCGTGTAAGGACAAACCCGTTATCATCTCCCGCGGCGGTGTGGGGCCGAATGCTGGACACACTGTTCAGGTTGGAGACCGTGAATATGGTGTTCGCATGGTCCCTTCCGGTTTTGTTTATAAAGAGGCCAAACTCTGTATTGGCAGCGGTGTGCTTGTCGATCCCCGTGTTCTGAAACACGAAGTCGAAATGCTGGATGTGAAAGGCAGAGTATTTGTTGACAAACGCTGCGGTATAATTACCGAAGATCACATAGTCCGGGATAAGGGAAGTGCCCACTTGTCAAAGAAGATTGGTAGTACCGGATCAGGATGCGGACCTGCAAATTCAGACCGGGTAATGAGGATCTCTCCTCAGGCAAAGGATGTGCCAGAGCTTGCCGAATACCTGCTTGACGTTCCACAAGCGATTGATGATGAGCTGAAACAAGGCAGGACAGTACTCCTTGAAGGGACGCAGGGTTTTGGCATCTCTCTGTACTATGGGACGTATCCTTTTGTCACGAGTAAAGATACATCAGCGTCCCAGATTGCTGCTGACAACGGTGTGGGGCCGACAAAAATTGATGAGGTGATTGTTGTTTTCAAGGCATATCCCACCCGGGTTGGAGAAGGTCCGTTCAGTACAGAGATGACCTCTGAAAAATCAGATTCGATGGGTATCCAGGAGTTTGGGACCGTGACCCACCGGAAGCGGCGTATTGGTTGCTGGGATGGGGGAATGGCCCGGTATTCAGCGATGATCAATGGATGTACCCAAGCGGCAATTACCGGGATCGATCGTGTGGATAAAAGCTGTTTTGGGGTGACTGATTACGGGAAACTGACTAAAAAGGCAAAGGACTTTTTAAAGATCGCTGAAGAGGATATTGGCAGCCCCATCACCCTCATCTCCACGGGACCTGAGATGACCCAGATTATTGATCTGAGGGAAGAACTGGTATGAGACGTTCACTCATGGATATACTGTGCTGCCCGGTGTGCAAAGGAGATCTTGTACTCGAGGTTAAGAATGAGGATGAAAAGGAAATTCTTGAGGGGGGATTACTCTGCGCTGTATGTGGAGTAAATTATCCTATCCATGAGGGCATTCCTAACCTTCTCCCCCAGGTCTCGCAGACAAAATAATGAAAGGAGCAGGAATGAATTTTCCCTTGCCATTCACCGTGCTGACTGTTGCGGGGCAGGTCTCCCATGAAACGTCTTTTGAATTTTATCTGAACCGTTTGGGAATTAATCATATTGAGGGTCCAAAGGAAAATATCTGGGCGGAGCTTGGCGGTACCCTGAGGATAATTTTTAAAAACCGTGGTGCCCCGACTCACATTACGATCTCCTCTCAAAATTCAGGGATGTATACTGATTTTTTCCACGAAAATATGTATGTCGTTGATGAATCCGTGTTATTTATCCCTCTGCGAAAAGATTGTCATGAAGGTTTTTTTGAACTTGAGATTACTGCTGGATACGGAGGAATAAAAACCTCAGTACGCGTTGATGTCATTCAAAAAGTATCCCTCCAAAAAAAGGCAGTAAACGAAGAATTCCCCCTCCAGCCGGTTGCCCATGGTCGCCCGCACCTCCTGATGATTATTATGGGAATTGCCTTAATCCTCTATAGTGCATCGCTCTATACAAAAATTGAATTTCTCAACACCGCCTCGTTTATTATTCTTATCGTAGGTGTTCTCTACACATGGTACCGACAGCAGTAGGGGCTGTAGTAATTGTATTCATTGCTGCCCTTCTTGTTGATCGTCTGATCGGTGACCCGCATTCTCACTGGCATCCTGTCGCTCTCCTTGGCAGGTTCATCGGGTGGTGGGGCAGACCGGAAAATTATCCCCCAAGGTTTCAGCGTTTAGCTGGTGTGGTCTTCTGGCTGGTCACAACCGTCCTGTTCGCTCTGCCGTTTTATTATTTTGCAGCGGTTACCCCATGGTACCTGTACCTGGTCATTGCACCATTTCTGCTCAAATGCTGTTTTGCATGGCGTTCGCTCGAAGAACATACCTTTGCAGTTGTGGCTGCATTGAAGGAGGGGGTACAGAACGGACGGGCAGAGGTCAAAATGCTGGTATCGCGGGATACTGCAAATCTTGAACGGGCGCATATCCTTTCCGCCGGATATGAATCGATGACTGAAAATCTTACCGACAGCATCATCTCCCCGCTTTTTTATTTTTCCTTGTTCGGCCTTGCCGGTGCAGCTATCTTCCGTGCAGCAAATACGATGGATGCGATGCTCGGATATCGGGATGAACGGATAAGATTAGGCTGGTGCTCGGCACGCATGGATGACATACTGAATTTCGTTCCTGCCCGGATCACGGTACTGCTTCTGCTCTTGTATTTTGCCTTCATGGGGAAATTATCTGATGCAGTGTGTGTTATGCATCGTGACGGCTATAAGCGTCCTGGCTTTAATGGTGGCATTGTGATGGCAGTAATGGCTGGGGGAACCGGAATACAGTTCGAAAAGCCGGGAGTCTATACGATTGGTAATGGGGATAAAACATTCGATGAAGCGGGGGCTGATATCGTCCGTGCATGCCGTGTCGTAACCCTCTCCTTCACAGTTCTTGCCGTTGGTACTCTGTTTTTATTGGGATCGTGGATCAATAGTACCGGCATATGAAACTTGAAGAACTGAGATTTGGCACTGAGCTTCTCAAGCGCGGCTTTGCATCCATGCAGAAAGGAGGTGTAATCATGGATGTTGTGACTGCCGACCAGGCAACGATTGCTGAGGATGCCGGAGCCGTCGCAGTCATGTCGTTGGAACGGGTGCCCTCTGATATCCGGAAGATGGGCGGGGTAGCCCGCATGGCAGACCCGGAGAAGGTTATTGAGATTATTGATGCGGTTTCTATCCCGGTGATGGGCAAGGTGCGAATCGGTCATTTCGTAGAGGCACAAGTGCTCGAAATACTAGGTGTCGACATGATCGATGAGAGCGAAGTTCTGACGCCGGCGGACGAGCAATACCATATCGATAAGAAACTATTCAAGGTACCCTTCGTCTGTGGGGCCCGTGATCTTGGCGAGGCACTACGCCGGATCAACGAAGGAGCTGCAATGATCCGGACCAAGGGTGAGGCAGGTACCGGTAACGTTGTCGAAGCTGTACGGCACATGCGAAACATAATGGGAGACATCCGTATGCTCAGGGGAATGGACAAGCAGGAGATGATCGATTTCGCACGGGATATCGAAGCCCCGGCAGATCTGGTTATCGAATGTGCTGAGCGAGGACGGTTGCCGGTCGTGAACTTCTCCGCGGGCGGAATTGCAACCCCCTCGGATGCAGCGATGATGATGCAACTGGGAGCTGACGGTGTTTTTGTCGGATCCGGCATTTTCAAATCCTCAAGTCCCGAGCGCATGGCGAAGGCAATCGTCGAGGCGGTCAACCATTTCAACGAACCTGAGGTTATCGCACGGGTAAGCCGCGGTCTCGGTGATGCGATGCCGGGACTTGATGTACACACGCTCAGGGATGATGAGGTGCTACAGACCCGTGGACGTTAAGGTCGGAGTACTAGCGCTCCAGGGAAATGTGAGCGAACACATTGATGCGTTCCGGTTGGCACTAAGCCGGATGGGGGAGGATGCATCATCCAAAGTTTTTGAAGTACGACACCCTGCAGATCTGGTGGGATGCAATGCCCTTGCAATTCCCGGCGGGGAATCAACGACCATCTCCCGGCTCATTGAGAAAAACCATCTTTATGAGCCGATACGCATTTTTTCCGGAGGCATTTTTGCAACCTGTGCCGGTATGGTGCTGATGGCAACCCATGTTGATGACACTCGTGTCCATACACTGGGTCTTATCGATATGACGGTAGATCGGAATGCGTTCGGGCGACAGAGGGAGTCGTTTGAAGCAGACCTCTTAATCAAAGGACTTGATGGGGGCCCTTTCCATGCGATTTTCATCCGGGCTCCGGTTGCGACCAGCGTTGGTGCCAGTGTGAAGGTGCTTTCCCAAATGAACCAGGGAATCGTTGCGGCCGAGTCCGGAAAGCATATGGTATTTTCATTCCACCCGGAACTATGTGGGGATACCAGGCTGCACGAGCGATTTCTGAAAACTCTCAGAAGCCGGCAGTAAGTGAGATCCAATTATCTATCAACAAATTTCTCTCAACTCCTGCAGATATTCTTTCAGAGGCAAAAACATTAGACAAACATCTCAGAAGATCATTTCTGGTTGCTTTGTTGTTCTGGTAAAATTGGTAATCTACTGGTCTTCGCAGGGAAGCACGGGAGGTCCCGCTCCTTGTTATAGGTATTTCCTACATTTCCCAACAACATGACAGGAATCCTGTATGGTTAAAACAGTTTCATCGGATATGGTCTGATAGGTGCCGTGGTCCCTCTCGCTTTTATCGATATTATTGTCAGATACAGGAATTTGGAAATAATCCAATAACCTGCCTCGCCCATAACTATCAGTCCCGATTCATTGCTTCTGCTTTCATCTCCTTTGGCATCAGCTCAATAGCGTATCGCAACGCTGTCCGTGGCATTGCCTTCTTATTTCTCATCACGTAATCGAACACTGCTTTCTGGTGCTTCCGGCTTGCTTCTTTGAGGAGCCACCCGTACCCTTTCCGGACCAGGTCATCATTATCGGGAAGCATACGGTCAGAGATTTCCAGCACGTCATCAAGATATTTCCCGTGTTTTGCCGGGACAATCAGCGATACAGCTGCTGCCCGCCGCATCCAGCGGTTATCTGACTGCGTCCAGCATTTCAGTTCACCGATATATTCCGGGAATTTTTGGATGAAGTCACCCATGGTATGGTTGCAGAAGCTGTCACATGCAGCCCAGTTGGAGATGTATGAATCAATCCAATGTCGGAATACTAGGAAATCCTCTCTCTCGTAACGATCGGAGAGAAGATGAGCCCAGCTGGAAACGACAAAGGCCTCCTCGCAATAGCCCGATTTGTACAGCTCCTCGCAGAGTAAAAAAATCTCCTCCTTGTCCCTTGCCTTGATCTCCTTCCAGTATTTTCGGGCGATCTTTGTTACCATCGGCACTTTGACACCGTAATACTTTACTGTCTCTTTAAAGAACCGCTGGAATGTTTTCCGGGTGGCTGGATCTGCGCTGTTCACGAGATCTTTTCTGAGGTTTGCTATGACCGGATCCATGGAGAGGATGGGGGTGGATATGGGATAAGTAATGCGGATTTTTTTAAACCGGAAACATCAAAAGGCCGGTTTTTCCCATTACCAGGTATTGCCCGCTTGGCAATCCGGTCGGATCCGGCAGTGAGAATGGACCAGGTCAAAGAGCCATTTGCCACCCCGATTCAAGAGAACTGCCGTTATCCATCCTTCCATGTGGACGCTTTTACCACCAATCCGCCCATCAAAATTGCAAAACCCGGTTATCAAGGCAACAGGCATCTCACCACGTATTGCGAGTACTTTTACGGAGAGAAGGATTGCATTTGCCGGATCGAAATCGTTCCGGAGCAGTTTGCGGAACTGGATGATGGGAAAACGAGCATATTACACCTTCAGTGCTGCCGGCAGCTCCCGTGTCCATGCCCGGATCGCATTCCAATCACGGAAATCACCGGTTGGGACTTTCAGAAGCGATGTAAGGCCTCGCTCTACCGGGTTCATCTTACCTGCATCAAGGGTGCCGGCAAACATCGTCGCCGCGACCGGATGTAAGGGAGCTAATGCCGTGACAAGCTGGTCAATGAACCCTTTCACGTTGCCCGGTCTTTGGATACACCGGAGCGATACCCGTGACAAATCCAGCCACCGGCAACCGGGAAAGCCCGTCTTTATTCGCTGTGACAAATGCCACAACATCACCTGTTACCTTTCCTGTGTATACGGGTGCTCCAATCACAATTGCATTATATCCCGAAAGCGATGAGACAGATTTCATTTCGCTGACATCAACCGCATATCCTTCTGCGATTAGTTCCTTGCCGATTGCCTGAGCGATCCCGGCAGTCGATCCTTTCCGTGATGCATACGCAACAAGAATTCGTTCTGACATGAATGATCATTTCGGTATTTTGCGCAGGATTCCTATAAATGACCAGCCCTTCAGTCTCATTGTCTTTCACTGGGCAAGTTACTATGTGTATCCTTACCTACAGATCCCCTTTTGTACTGACCTGCTTTTCACACGCAGGAACAATTTTTAAAAAAACAGGTGCCAATAATGTGTAGTAATAAGTGGGGAATGATGTCTACCGATCCCGTCTGTCTGATGATAGTTGATGAAGAAGATGCGAAATTCACCAGTATGTACAAAGACCAGAAGTATTACTTCTGCTGCAACTGGTGCAAAAAGAAGTTTGAAGAGAACCCGAAGAGATATTCGCGTATTTCTACCGATGTCAGCGTCGACCTGAAACACGTGACCTGAACGGTATTGACCGGGCATATACCCATCATCGGAGTGATGGGAGGTTATCCTGTATCCCTGCGGGAAATACCGTCCGGGGAATGCTGGTAGCGGATATCGTTTTAAAGCCAGGTGGGCAGATACAGATACAATAATCCATAGACCGAAACGGTCGAGAATTTTTTTATGAAACCTGAAGATGATCCCTGGCTCAAAAACGCACATAAAAATGCAGAACTCCTGGACCGGGAGAA
>JAPKXT010000216.1 GCA_026394695.1 Methanoregula sp. | reverse complement strand
TTCTTTGCGATATTTTCGACAACAATCTCAAAAAACCCGGTACTCCCGCTCTTCTCGCAGGCAATGGGGGCAAATGATACCGTGATCGGTCTGATTGCTGCCGTTTCACCGCTCGCCGGGATCCTGTTCTCGTTTCCGGTCGGGGTGCTCTCGGACCATATCGGAAGAAGGAAGCTGCTCATCGCATCGGGTGTGGTGTTTCTGTCTGCCCCGTTGTTCTACCTGCTCATCACCGATCCTCTCTGGCTCATCCCTGCCCGGTTCTTCCACGGTACCGCCACGGCAATTCTCGGCCCGGTCATATCCGCGGTTATCGCTGAACGGTTCCCGGAGAACAAAGGTGCAATGCTGGGACAGTACGCGTCGGCGACCCTGATCGGCAGGACCGCCGCACCCCTTATCGGCGGGATCATCATCTCGTATTTCGTGTTCTATCCGGGCCTTATACCGTACCGTATGGTGTATCTTGTCGCCGCTCTCGCTGCTGTTCCCGTCCTTGTTATGACCCTCATGTACCGCGAGAACCGGTCAGCACCACCTGGCCTCCCCGCATTCTCCCGCTTCCACGAGAGTTTTGTGACCTTCTTTTCCCATACCCGGCTCCGTGCCACCGCTCTCGTCGATATGGCAACCTACTTCGCGTTCGGGGCGTTTGAGACGTTTCTTCCCCTCATTCTTGCATCACAGGGGATCGGTCCCTACGAGACCGGCATCATCTTTGCCGTGCAGGTGCTGATCATCGCCGGGACCAAACCGTTCTTTGGCAAACTCGCTGACCGGTTCGACAAGCGTGTCCAGATCGCAGCAGGGTTACTCATCCTCGGCTGCTCGGCTGGTGCAATTCCCCTTGTGTCATCGTTTTCCCTGTTTCTGCTGGTGAGTGCTGCACTCGGGCTGGGCATGTCCCTCTCCACGGTGGCAACCAGCGCCTATGTCGCAGATGTAGCAAAAAAAGAGCAGATCGGGGCGTCGATGGGGGCGCTCTCCTCCATCATGGACATCGGGCAATCGGCCGGGCCGCTCGTCACCGGGATCATCATCACCGCAGCCAGTTATACACTCGGGTTCTTTGCAAGTTTTATTCTTGCGATTGTCATTACCGCTGTTTTTGCCATCGCGGTCCGTGACCGTGCGTAAAAAAAGGGGTCCTGTCACCGTTTGAACGTCGTGGTGAACTCCGTCGTTGCGATCGTATGGCCGGTCAGTGCCCAGTCGATGGAGTCCCGGTCTGCGGTCGGCTGGGTGATGTCCATGTCAACCGCGTAGAGCCTGAAGATGTACCGGTGCGTTGTCCCGATGGGCGGGCAGGGCGGGTAGTATCCCCGGGAACCGGCGCTGTTGTCCCCCTGCTGGGCCCCGTTCGCGAGCACTTTTGCGTTCGGCTGTCCCCGCGCAAGTCCGCCGGCGATTGGCGGGAGGTTAAAGACAATCCAGTGGGTGAATGTGCCGTTTTGTGCGTCCGGGTCATCAAGGATAAGGGTGAGACTTTTTGTTCCGGGTGGGACACCGTCCCATGAGACTTCGGGTGATTCACCTGCACCTTTGCAGGTGTAACCATCAGGCAGAGATGATCCCGGGGCGAGAGAGGCCGCTTTGAGGGTAAACGGTGGGGAAGATGCAGGGGACTGCACCATCTGGTATGCAGTTTGTGATGGTGAAGGAGAAACCGGTGAGGAGGCAGCCACTGGCGGTGAGGGTGTTGAGGGTGTGGTCGATATACACCCTCCAAAAACCAAAAACACACTCATGATGAGCCCGGCGATAATGCATCCCCTTGACCCCTTCTTTTTTCGGAGTATTATTTTTTTACCTTCTCGGGAGGTTATCGTAATTGGGGGGATGCCCGAGCGGCGGGGGCGGAAGCACGATGTGCAAAGAGCCCCCAAGAGCTATTGATTGTTTCTCTCCAGGATTTCAACAAAGCCGAAGTCTGATGAGAGATTATTCCCCTGCAAAACAGCCACCTATATACACTTCCGGTATCAATACCTCGTACGACACATGGCAAAAATACCTGCCGTGGTTATGAGGAGCCGAAATGAGAATGCAGAATACCCCCCAGCCATCGCAGGTCAACGGGCCGGTTCCTTTGAGTTTCTGCATCATCCTGTATAAGGATGGCAGGGTCGACCGGCTGGTGGACCGCCCTCTTTTGGAATATCTGAATGCCATCAGCGATGCGAGTGTCGCGTGGATAGACTGCAGTACCAAGGAGGATGACAAAGAGATCGAGCAGATCGCCTTATCAGCCGGTTTTTCCCGGATCCCGGTCCCGAAACTGACCACCGGTTTTTACTCGGCGTACGAAGATTATGATACCGAACTTGGCATCATGCTTCCTTCGGCAACCGTGCGGGTCGAGAAGATGTCGGTGCACCCGCTCTTTGTTCTTATCCGTGATAATTTCATCCTCACGGTCCACTGCGAAGAGATCAACCGTCTCCTGAGATTTTCGCGGTATGCCCCGCCGTTTTTCAAAAAGATCGCAGAAGAACCGCATGTAGACAAAGTCACCCGTATCCTTGAACGGATCATCGATGAGAACAATGACCGCAACTTTGAGTACCTCCGCGAGATCGAGATGCATGGCGATGCGATCAGCAAATCGCTGATTGAAGAGAACTTAGCCAAGCGAAAGATCGCCCACGACATCTACCGCATGAAACACGTGCTGATCGATTACTTAAACGTGCTCTGGGCAACAAAAGACGTGGTCGATTCGCTGCGGTACGGGGATGCGGACCTGATTACAAACGACGAGAAACTTCTTGGGCGGATAGGTATCCTGTCCGACAATATCGACCGGCATATCGAACTCTCGGAACAGATGTCCAACGTGCTTTCTTCAGGACTTGAAGTGATGCAGAGTATCTATAACAACCAGCTCCAGAACATGAATAACCGCTTCGCACTGGTTACTGCCTACCTGACTGTCCTCGGTACCGCTTTTCTGGTCCCGAACACGATTGCGACCATCGCGGGAAGCGGGGTTATGGAAGGTACGATGGGAAAACAATGGTGGTATGTACCATTGCTCATCCTCTCTACCGTGTTTGCGACGCTGGCATCCTTCATCTGGGTGCTCCACGTCTGGAAGATGAAACAGGACGAATGACACACGGGCGTATCGGCCGGCAGGGCTGCACACTTCCTGGCCCGGGTATTGGTTGTCCTGCCGGAGCATCTCACGGGCAGAGGGAGGATAAGGGAATGCCGGGACCGGGTGTTGTGGTTAAGATACCATGAAAACCAGGCACCTGGAGAGGATTCTCCTCATCCGGGAAATACCATTTTTTAGCAAAACCAATGCTCTTATATAGGGTAATTGGTAATATTTTACGTTATCAAGGAGCAAAGAAATGAAGACAGAAGATGCAAAGAAAATCATTTCAACTGCCATCGACAGGGAAGTCGAGGCGTACACATTTTACCGTACCATAGCGGACAAGGTAAAAGACCCGGCACTCAAAAAACTCTTTACCGAACTTGCCGGTGAAGAGAAACAGCACAGGGAATTTTTACAGGGTATGCTTTCAAAGGATGTCTCCAGGATGCACTTTGATGCAAAAAAGGACTACAAGGTTGTAAATGCACTCCCGAGCCCGCCGCTGTCGGCTGATATGAAACCGCTCGATGGCCTTGTTGTCTCGATCAAGAAGGAACTTGAAGCCATGCAGATGTACACCCAGCTTGCGAATCTTTCAAACGAGACAGAGCAGAAGCTGCTCTTCTCCCAGCTCGCAAACATGGAAAGTGGCCACAAAGCCCGGCTCGAGGACATCTACACCAACATGGCCTTCCCCGAGGTCTGGTAATCCTTTCATAGAGATCAGGAAATCACTACGGATGCACGATTGCATCCACCCATTTTTCTTACGTTTATCACGGATACTAAAAACTGTGCCGGCATGGTTCATTGGTGAAGCAGGCACGGGTACATAAAAAAAACGATTCTCTGTCCTATCAGCTGATCGTGTGTTCATAGAGAATCCTGAGACCGATCAGGACGAGGATAATACCCCCAAAGATCTCCATTTTATTGCCAAGGATTGATTCGAGCCGCTCGCCCAGCATGACACCCGCAAAGGAGATGACAAAACAGACGATACCGATGATGAGCGCCGGGATGAGCACTGCTGTCTGGAGTACCCCGAAACTTACCCCGACGGCAAGGGCATCGATACTCGTGGCAACCGAGAGGACGATCAGCGGGACGAGGCGGATAACCTCAATGGGGGCTTCGTCTTCGTCCCCGCGTATGCCCTCCCCGATCATTTTCCCTCCGACAACCGCGAGCAGGATGAAGGCAACCCAGTGATCGTACGCAGAGATGAGCCCGATTAAAGATACCCCGGCCATCCGGCGGTACAGCATCGGGTTGGCTCCAGAGTCATTTTCTTGTAAGGTTTTTGCCGGCACTCCATGCTTCACCGGCACATTCCCCTACGGTCCAGTACCGGTTATCCGGCATGGTGAGCAGGAGCGGGTTGATCTTCTTAATATCCGGCTTACCCCGGGTAAGATACTTCTCTTCTGTGTAGGATGCGATAATTTCACCGATGTAAAAATTATTGGTGGGGTTTTCAACCGTGACTTCCAGCCGGCATTCCAAGGAGAGCGGACATTCGGTTATCATCGGGGCTGTTGTAAGTTCCCCGTAATACACGTCAAAGAGCGCTGCCTTGTCCGTATCCTTTCCCGAGAAAAGCCCGCAATAATCCGTCTTCTCCAGCATTTCCGCCGACGGGAAGTTGATGCTGAAGGTTTTGTTCTCCTCAATACCCCGGACCGAATGGTGGTGCCGCCCGACACCACAGCCAATCGTCGGCGGGTTTGCATTGACACGGGTAATCCACCCGAGCGTCATGAAATCGGGTTTTTTGTCCACGAGTGTGCCGAGCAGGGTCACCGGCATGGGATACACAAAGACATTCCTGCCTGCTGAAATTTTCCCCATAGATCCATTCACCAGCTCTGCTATGGGAAGGGCAGGATAAAAAGGGTTGTGTGTGCCGGTGGCCGGGGATGAATCACGGGATTTTTGTAAAATCCAGCGCCGCCGAGTTCATGCAGTAGCGTTTGCCGGTGGGTTTTGGACCGTCATCAAAGACATGCCCGAGATGCGCCCCGCAGCGGGCACAGAGCACTTCGGTGCGTTCCATCCCGCCCGAAGTATCGGTATGGGTGCGGACATTGAGCGATGAAACCGGTGCGTAAAAACCGGGCCAGCCGGTGCCGGAATCAAACTTGGTGTCTGAAAAAAAGAGGTCGGTGCTGCAGCAGATGCAGGTATAGATGCCATGTTCCTTTGAGGCATGGTATTTACCGGTGAAGGCGTATTCCGTTCCCTGTCTGCGTGCCACGTTATACTGTTCGGGGTTGAGCAGTGCCTTCCATTCCGCATCGGTCTTTATCACGGGAGCAAGGTCTTCTGTTGTACCGGTCCGGGCATTGAAGAGGCGAACAGGTTTTCCGGTTTTTGCGGGAATGTCCATAATCTTTTTTCCTGTATTGAGTCATAGGACAGCAGGAACATAGACCTTTTGATCGGGGAACACGGGGCAGGCTTTTTGCCCGTATTACAACCCGAAGAATCCCAGGATCCTGCTCTTTGCATCCTTGTGGAAGATCTTTGCCCCTTCCTTGATGTTGCGCACATCTTCTACCGTATAGAGAATATCAGGATAGTGCGTTGACAGCACGCTGAGAAGCTGCCCGAGTTCTGCCCGGGGGACGATCATGAAGATGATCGCTACCGTATGAGAAAAACTTCCCGATCCCTCAATTCTTGTCATCCCGAACCCGAGCGTGGAGAGCTCGGTGATGAGCGGCTGGGGATCTGACGGGGTGATGAGCCGGACGATCACGTGCCCAAGGGAGATCATCTTCTCGATCTGCATGCCAACCAGGGTCCCGATGCCGTAGCCGGCAAGGTAGGCAAACAGGTTCCAGTAATCCCCGAGGTTGGTGATGACGATACCGGTCGAGAGCAGCCAGATACCGGTCTTGATGATGCCGATCCAGCCGGAAAGGTTTGCATGCCCCCGGTTGATGTAGATCGTCCGGACGGTATCAAGACTGGTCTCGACAATCCGGGCTATGAGGATAATCAGGGGTAATGTCGCTGCCCCCAGTATTGCCGGCCCGATCACCAATCACACTCCTGATCAGGATACTCTTTATTAGATTCTTGAATAGCTTGCGGAATGATGCGGGGTTTACCTGAGAGGGGTACTGGTAGGAAAGGCTGCCCGTACAGAACAAAAAGGGACAGGATTTTTTTTATAAGAATACCGGACCTCAATTCGGGTCAGGATGGATGCACTGCCCGGGTGGGCCTGCCGTGACACGATGGTGAGCAATCACGACCGGATTTTTAGTCAGTTGGTTCTTTTTAATTCCCGCACCAACCTGATAATGAAGAATCATGGGCACAAAGGATGACCAGGATGACCCGGAGACCAGCGAAGGCCCGTTCCTGACCGGTCCGCCGTTCTATCTTCCGGAGTTTGAGAAGTCGTA
>JAPKXT010000149.1 GCA_026394695.1 Methanoregula sp. | reverse complement strand
GGCACGACCAAGATCGGGGTCATTCGGAACAACAAGACGTGGATCCTCGATGCTTCCGGTGATGGAAAGTATGGCGCCGGAGACATTGTCTATAACTACGGGATTGTTGGTGACAGATTCGTAACCGGTGACTGGGACGGGAACGGCACAACCAAGATCGGGGTTGTCCGGTTTAATACCACCTGGCTGCTGGACGCATCCGGCAACGGTCTGTGGAGTCCGGGAGACTTCCAGTACGTGTATGGCAGAGCCGGGGACAGGTATGTCACCGGGAAATGGAGTTAAAAATACAATCAAAAATATATTTTTTTTCATGTGTATAGCCAACAGAAATACCATTGCAGGAAAAATTCAATGGTTTAGTAGTATGGTAGCATCAAACCCCAAATCGGGCATTACTGCCAGGGGATTGCACAAGACACTTATTTTAAGAAAATGGAAGGAGAATTCCAGCATTTACCGGATCCTCGACCCCGGTTCGACCGGACGCAGAGGCACCAGCAGGGATGCAGAATCCCCGGCAGCAAGAATCATCCCGTTACTCTCAACACCAAATATTTTTGCCGGAGCAAGGTTGGTAACCACCACTACATCCCGTCCTGCCAGCTCCTCAGGTTTGTAGAACTGCTGCATGCCGGCTACAATCTGGCGGATCTCGCCCCCGATATCGACCTGTAATTTTAAGAGCTTGTTCGATTTCGGTACTGGTTCTGCAGACAGCACCTTTCCCGTCCTGATATCCAGTTTCTGGAATTCCTCAAACGTAACCATGGGAATCGTCTCCATTTTTTTGTTAGCCTGTGCCACCCTCTTCTGGAGCAGGGCATCGAGTTCTTTTACCTGATCATCATCCATCTTTGCAAAGAGCGGGGAGGGTGCGTTGATGCTCGTTTCCGGTACCGGTCGTGTGGCATCGCCGAGCGGGTGGTCAGCCACACTGTCTGTATAGCCAAGCATTGCCCAGCACTCCTGCGCCTTTGCCGGCATCACCGGCTGGATGAGAAGGGTGACAGCGTGGGCGATCTGGATACAGTTCCTGACCACCTGTGCTGATGCCTCCCGGTCAGTCTTGATCAGTTTCCAGGGACCTTGAGTCTGGATATAGGTGTTGCCAAAGGCAGCCAGTGCCATGATTGCGTCCACGGCTCCCTTGAATTCGTACTCCCGCATGTATCCATCCACGGTCTCAAGGCTCTTTTCTATCTCTGCAGTAATGGCAGGGTCAACCGGGCACGAGGGGACACCGTTGAATTCTTTATGCGCAAAGAACAGGGTGCGGTACACGAAGTTTCCGAAAATATTGACCACCTCGTTGTTGATCCGCTCGGAAAAGACCTTCCAGGAAAAGTTCAGTTCCTTGGTATGGCTCGTGTACGCGAGCAGGTAGTAGCGGAGGTAGTCGGCAGGCAATCCCTTGTCGAGGTAATCATCGTTTGTCCAGACAACATACCCCCGGGATTTGGAGAATTTATGGTCATCGACTTTGACCATCCCGCTTGCAACAATCGCATGCGGGACGCCATACCCTGCCGCTTGTAACAGAGCCGGCCAGAAAATGCTGTGGTGGTAAATGATGTCACCGCCGATGAAATGCGTAACGCGGTTTTCATTGCACCAGTACCGTTTCCAGTCTTTGCCTGCCTTCTTTGCCCATTCCTCGGTGAATGCGATGTAACCGATCGGGGCATCGACCCAGACGTAGACCACGAGATCATCCCGGCCCGGGAACTTTACTCCCCATTCGAGCGTGCGGGTGATGCACCAGTCGTGGAGTTCATCTTTTATCCACCCGATGGCGTAGTTCCTTGCGTTGCTCGTCCCCCGCAGTGTTTCAAGATAGGTAAGTAAGAACTCCTTGAATTCGGAAAGTTTGAAGAAATAATGTTCCTGGTCCCGGAACTCCGCTTTTGTCCCGCAGACCTTGCAGACCGGATCCTTAATCTCGCCGGGCTCCAGGTGCCTGCCACAGCCCTGGTCGCATTCATCACCCCGTGCCGGTGTCCCGCAGTGAGGGCACACCCCTTCCACGTACCGGTCCGGAAGAAACCGTTTGCACTTTGTGCAATAGGCCTGGTGCACGATCTGCTTGTAGATATACCCGTTCTTTGTGAGCCGGGATACAATTTCTTTCGTGCGGTGATGGGTTGCCGGGTCGTCGGTCATGCCGAACCGGTCAAATATCACCTCCATCCGTTTGAAGGTCTCGTCGAAATGCGTGTGATAACGTTCGGAGAGTGCACGGGGGGAGACCCCTGCCTCTTCGGCCGAGACGACAATCGGTGTCCCGTGGTTATCCGAACCGCAGACGAAGACGACTTCTTCGCCTGCCCGCCGCATGTAGCGGACGTAAGCATCAGCAGGTACATACGTTCGCAGGTGTCCGAGATGGCAGGGGCCGTTGGTGTACGGCAGCCCGCAGGTGACCAGCAGCGGTGGTGGGTTCATCAGTACTTTTTAGATGCTTATGAGTAATAAGATCTGTATATGGCAAAACGGCTGAAACTCTCAACGCGGGCGTTTGGAGCGGAGCCCGGCTTGCCGGATGTGTCTGCACTTGCAACATGGATTGCAGGGCACCGTGGCATCACCGCAGATATTATTACCTTCCTGCTCGACCAGTCTCTTGCGCCGCAACTGGCGGCGGGAATTACGTCACCCTGTGCCGGGGGCAGGTTCTACCGCACCCGGATCATGGAATGCCTGGCCGGTGTTGAAGAAGGGCAGGCAACGGGTGAAATTCACCTGAACCCTCATGCCATCATTGAAGATGCGGCTGGCATCGTTGTGCAGAAGAAGGGTGCCTGGTGTGCCCTGCCTGCACCCCACCTGCTTGGCATCACGGACACGTACTATCATGATGATGAGGAGTGGAACGATGCGATCACGGGCACGTACCGGGACCTGATGCGCTCGATGAGGGATATAGGAATCAGCGGGCATGTAATGATCTGCGATACCCTGCGGGAGCTGGAGATCGAGTCGCTCGTCCGGCAGAACGTGTTCTTTTTCCAGCCGGAACCCGACCGGGAAGGCCTTGCATGCCTCATGGAACACCAGCACCAGATCGCGGTTGGCAGGGACCATATCGAAACCGTTCTCGATCTTTCCAGCGAGTACGATCTGCGGAAGATCATTATTGTTGATCCCGATAAAGAATCCATTGAACGTGCCCTCGCCTGCCTGGATCCGGACCAGGTCAGCGCCGGAGGGTATTGCACGGGTACCTGCACGGATTACTGGAAAAATCTCGTGGATGCGGCAGTGTATACCCGCCAGTAATCACCAGAATACCCAAGAGAAGAAACGACCGGGATCCGATATATCACCGGTACATCAGTGAGATTCAGCAATTTTCACAAACTCGTCAAAGTGCCGGCTCTTCTTAAACAGCCACCAGGTGAAACGCTCGAGTATCGTGAAGTTGAACGAACCTCCGGCTGCATTCGGGTGTCCCCCGCCCCCAAACTCCCGTGCGATCAGGTGGCTCACCGGGGGCACGGAGCGGAGCGAGAACTTACCGTCCTTGCTGATGATCACCTCGATATCGGTCTTCCTCTCGTCCCGGATGAAATGGGCAGTCTCGCTCGGGTACCCGTACATCGGGGCAAATGCAATCCTGTACTTAGTACCCGTGATGGTTGCGTGCTTCAGGCTCTGGTGCATCATGTCATCCATCTCGGCTTTGATCTCTGCATATTCATAGTTGATGAGTGCATCACTAAAAATGCCGGCAACGAGACAGTCCCGGACATGCTCACGGTTCTTCTTGCGTTGGAGCACCTGCCCCAGCACCGCGGAACGGGGATCGGCATGCTTCCAGAGATCGTAATCGCAGACCACCCGTGCAACTTCAGCGGCAATCGTATTTTCCGGGGCAAGGTCGCGGGCAACAATGCCGCATGCACAGGTGGAGGTATCAATCCTTAACAAAGATACCTCCTGTGTCATGGTTTTTACTTCATCATCGCGCCAGCGGTGATGGTCCCGCCACTCCACAACCCACCCGTTTGCCCGGGCCTTACCTGCATGCCCTGCCATATCATGGTGATAGCCGAGATCCGAGATGGAGAGCAGGTCCCCGTTTCCCTTGCAGGATGCGACAAGAGAAAAGAGCGCACTGAATTTTCCCACCGAGCTCCAGATGGTAAACACACCATCATTTCCGTATTTCATCCGGTGGATCGCGTCCGCTCCCACGGCATCGAGATCATTGTGCGTGAGGTGAACGACATGTGCAGAACGGCTTTTTACTGCGTTTGCAAGCCCTGCATCTTCACCCTTTGCACTTTTATCCGGGAGCGGCATTGGTTAATACTGCCATCGCAGCGTATAAAAATGAACGCTCCCTGCTCAACCCTGCGAGGATCAAGAGCATATCATTTATTAGTTACCAGCGACAAAAGTTATACTCCTGCCCTAGTAGCTCAGCTTGGGAGAGCGCTAGACTGAAGATCTAGTTGTCGCCTGTTCAAATCAGGCCTGGGGCACTCTTGTTTTTCCCAGTTTTTTAAATAATACACAATCAACAGTAACAAAATTATAACTTGGAAATTTA
>JAPKXT010000158.1 GCA_026394695.1 Methanoregula sp. | reverse complement strand
GATTATCAAAAAGATCCGTTGCTTCGATCCGGTGTGGAGCGCCAGTTTGAAATTGTCGGAGAAGCACTCAACCAGGCAATCCAGAACAACCCCTCGCTTGCTGAATTGATCAGCAATTCATCGAGAATCATTTCCTTCCGCAACCGGCTGATTCACGGTTATGCAACCATCGCAGATGAAGTCGTCTGGGGTGTGCTTGAAACCAACCTTCCTGTGCTCACCCGCGAGGTTGAGGATCTGTTGGAAAAAGCCGGCGATTCGTCATAATCGCCTACGGCTGGTTGTAAAACGGCTATTGATTTGACAAAGTCTCACATTGGTGGCAGTTATGAAATTGATTCCGATATCGCCAACATCTGACTGGCCATCTGGTCAGAAACATGTCGTTGTTGTTGGAACATTCAATGATGGAGCAGGGCAGGTAATTCGGGATATCATGATCTAATCTCACCCCTTTTTTTTGCGCATTAAAAGTATCACTCGCACTCACCTATCAAAATCCAGCGTATGCGATACCAGAACCGGGAAAATAATCTATCAAAAAATGGTGAGGGTAATACCGCGATACTTTTTAATGCCAGACACATGATGGATTATTACGATTATCATGGCACCATCATCAGTTCCTCGTCCGGTTCAAACCGTATCTCGTTCATTGACAGAGAAACGGGCAGGTACCCCCAAAAAATCCTGCCGAACCTCAAAAGGAATTTTCGGACTGTTGAAGGGCTGGACAATTGACAGTCAGGCCCTCAGTGATGAACTATAAAGACTGATCATAGAAACCTTTTTTGCCGATACCTATGCGATTGTTGAACTGCTGAAAGGCTCCCCGGCATCATGGATTAAAAAAATGAACGGCTGTTATGCTGATTCAATCAGAACTGATTTCAAGCTGGCTGCAGGCACCCGCTCAGATACCCGGAGAATTTCAACACCAACAAGGTTGTTCTGGTCATCGTAATCCAGGATAACCCCGGGTCTCACTTCTTCCGAGTCATGGATGCGGATATCAGTCAGGCGCATATACAGCGCATCGGCCTCTGGATCAATAGTAACTTTCATTGTTGTACCCTCCTGTCAAAGAACGCCGTGATTACCCGTGGAGGAGAAACAGATGGATTGATGATAACCCGCAGAAATTTTCCACCGTTTGGGGGAATCTCCTTCAGGTAATGTTTTTCGTCGTCCCGTTTCTCCTCGGTCATATCCGGGTCATTGACGGTATTGTAAACCCAGTCTTCCTGAATCAACCGCTCATGCATCATGGTTTTTGCATGATTCGTAAAATCCAGGAGAGCGTTCATGATATATTATCATCATACCACGTGATATGCATAACGGTGATCCCAAGAGTGCAGCCGGCTCACGGTAGATTTATCGGATCTTCAGATTAGCAATACCTGGATATCGCTTGTATAAGTTCCGGATTGTAGATCCAGAAGACCGTTTTTTCCGCACCTGCATCAACCGTTTGGGCTGCCCGTGGTTCCCTGACGAACCAGTGTCACAAGCGGAGACGGGTGGTATGGTGAGCCGGCGAGGCTGGGTTATCAGGAAAAAATCGTCCAGTTCCTGCTCGGTCGAATGAAACCGGGATACATCACACGATGCATCAAGCGATTTAAAAACAAGATCAAAATAGGAGAGTTCAGGCATAGAGTTTTTCTTTTTTTGCAATTTTTATGGCTTCGCGGATAAGTTCGCGCCCTTCTTTTGTTATTTTGGGGTTCTCCATGTATTTGTGAAACCTCCGGGCGTCATCTCCCTCCAGCACCAGCCCAATCTCGATTGGTTTTGCCATCCCGCTCACCTCGGATTTTTATTACAATTATATTTCCACAGAACTATTTGAATTGTTGCGAACTGTTACAACGGAGGATTACGCTGGCTGATAATCTGTGGTGGGGATGCCCACACAGTGTTGATTTATCGCTATTGTTTACCAGGGAGGACAGGATGATCACTCAGAGTCATATTACTATTATTGCACCCAATGCGACTCCCTTTTACACGGTGAGTCCGGGGGGTGCATTGTCCATAACCGGTACGCCGGTAACACCCGATGTCGGCTCTGTCATGGTGTTATCCGGTGCTGCAACTGAAAACCAGGATCATGTGATGGTCATTGCCCATTTCACCGATGGCAGCAACCAGATACTATCAGATGTGTTCGTGTAAACCCACTCTTCTTTTTTCCGGGAAACTTTTCTCTTGCTTTGCTCCCGGGTATAACCATCCCTTCTACGGTTCAAGCGATATATGAACTGGAAGATGGAAGCACCTTTATCACCCCTCCGGGTTGTCCGGCGCTCCCTGAGGAACCGGTGAGATTGTGTGCAATCCCGACGGAGCGTTGCTGCACGCTCGTTATACGTGAGATGGGGTTGGGGGCCGGGGGCCGGTGGCTGGGTGGAGAAGGGATGCCGAACCGGGAGATCCCGAATGTACTGGCAGTGAGGCACTATACAGATCAGGACAACGGGCTCGTGTAGCCGTGGGAGGGGAAGGTCTTTCTCAATCCTCCTTTCGGGTCCGGTATGCCTGGTGGGGATGGCTGATATTTTCAGGATATTTAAGTTCGAGCAGGCCTTCCTTCACCATCTTGGAAATATAATGAATACTCACCGTACCACGCGAGCGGTTGAGCATCGTGGCGATTTCATCCACCGTTACGAAATCATTCTCGCTAATGATAAGAATACCCTGACGGATGAGATCAGGAGATGTCCGTTTTTTTCCTTTGAGCAGGGAAAACACCTTTTGGCTGATTTCATCATAACGAGTTCCCAATCTCTTATGCAGGGGGGTCTCCCCGTTATGTAGGGGGGGCTTGTCACTATGTAGGGAGCTTTCCCTGTTATGTAGGGGGCTCCCATTCTTTTGTCCCGGAATGGACTCGAGCCGGGTCTGAACCGAACCTTCAGACCCGACCAGTGCTGCACCAGTAAATGTATACACCATCGCCCGGGTCGCCCCGGCAGACTGGAGGAATTCCCGGGTAACGAGGTCCTTCAGTGCCTTTGAAAGATCGTGAGGATGGATATCCGACATCTCTTTAATTCGTGCGTGGGTTACGCTACCTTCGATGGCGACAGTAGCAAGCGCGAGTTTCTGCTCTTCGGACAAATCATTGAATTCTGAACCGAACCGGCTTTCGAGACTCTTCATCACCGCATCGGGCAGAAGGCTCATCATCCGCATGAGAAGGATCGTCTGTTCAGGATTGAATTTTTCTTTGAGTTCCGGGAGACGCCAGAGTTGTTCTCTCCAGTTCTGGAAAATTTTCGGTAGGCCGGAACCTGCCCTTTCTCCGTAGCCGATGAGATCGAACATGGTCTGGAGGTTCCTGTTGCGGCAATCACTAACGCCTCCACGAATTGCGTCCTCAACCGGTACTCTCATCGTGCCCGGGTTCCGGAACGAGAACATATCCGGTCTCTTGATGATAAGGATCGGAACAGTTCCGCTGTAATCCGCGTGAACGAGAGTATTTGTCAGTGCTTCACGCAAGGCTTCGTGAACCGGTGTATCATCGACGCGGGAGGGCCCGGCCAGTTTAAATGGCACTTTGAGATCCCGGTAGAGTTTCTGGATGGCAATCTGGAAGAAGTCGTAGAGATTGCCGGACCAGGTGCCGTCCGTGGTGATACGGTCCACCCACCGGGTCCCATCATCGTCTTCTGTTCTGCGTTCCTGGTAATCAACAAGGTAATGAGGAACTGCATCGAGGATGGACCTCAGTTTCCCGAACATCAGGAGTCCGGCGAGGGTCAGTCCTTCTTTTCCTGAAGCCCGATCCCGTGTGAGCCCTCCAATCGAGCGAAGGAATTCATGATCATCCAGGCTGTTCCACGGGTGCGTGGGTTTTGTACTCCTGAATCTGTTCCGATAGGACCGGAGTGTGTTGCTGTCCAGATCATCCTCAGTAAAATGAGAAAGTAATTTTGCATCCCGGGATTCTTCCACCCGCTCGGCAATCATCCGCTTGACCGTTGATTCGTCGCAGAGGTAATCCCCGGAGAAATTCCGGCGGAATGTCCCGGTCAGGGGATTTTTCCCCACGTATACGGGTTTCTGCTCGCGTCGGGCCGGCGGCACAA
This sequence comes from Methanoregula sp., assembly GCA_026394695.1. Taxonomy (GTDB): domain Archaea; phylum Halobacteriota; class Methanomicrobia; order Methanomicrobiales; family Methanospirillaceae; genus Methanoregula. Next base: position 1,706 of record JAPKXT010000158.1, on the reverse strand, counting down.
CGATCCTGATGAACTGTTTTCCATCGTGAGTACCGATAGAAACATTGTCGTCTTTTAAGGTGTTGATGCTGACTTTTTCGCGGTTGTTCAGGTTGCTCCACAGCTGGTCGATGACCCGGTTTGGCTCAGCGATCCCGATCAGAACGAATTCACCAGGAGAAACTTCCTGGAACCCGAGAAGGAGGATGCCGCCCTGGGTGTTGGCAAATGCGCTGTATGTCGGAAAAATTGATTCGGGCAATTGACCTCTGCCGTCTACCCCCGCTGCTTTTTTGATTTCGATATAGGTACTTTCGGACAGATCCTCGATATCCAGTAATTCTGCAATTTCCTCGATACTCATTTGCGGTTGGGAAGGCATAGGAGAAAGATCCTTGTGTTCAATTCAATCGTATGAATTTGAGGGATATGGTTGTTTGCATAATCAGGAACTGTTGGAGAGCTGGACAACGGAAGCGATTGTGCTCTGGAAGTCGGCGACCGAGACCGCAGCATGAAAGACATTGACGCGGCTTTCATGCCGAGTGTGTTTTCCTTCTGCGAGGATCCGGTTTGTGGGGCCGGAGGGGAATGAGTCGGGACCGACGTTTTCACCGGCGCTGTTCTATGGTGGTACGCGAGCTGAGCGGTTCGGGGAGGCATTCACGGGAAAGGGGTTCATTACGTTCTGGGTAAAAGAGCCAGAAAAGGGCCTAAGGGGCCACGAGGAATCAGGAGCAAAGCATCTCCATCAACCCTTCGGGTTTCCCGTGGTTCCCTGATGAACCGGTAACGTAAGCGGAGACGGTGTGCAATTCCTCCTGAGCGTTCCTGCACGCCCATGATATTTGAGATGAGGTTTGGCTGGGGGTACCGGGTCCGGTGGTTGTGCGGAGAGGGGAGCTTGCAGAGAAACCGGGAATGACGAACGCGACGGGGAGCAGGGTCACCGAAGGTTGCGTGGTAGTCACCGGTAGATTAACCCGGTAATCCTGTTAAAGTGATCAATGTTTCTGGTGACGATCTCTCTCATGCCCAGTGAACGGGCAGTCGCTGCGATAAGACAATCGTTGAATTCAATCTTTTTTCCTGCTTTAGAAAGGGTGGCATATATTTTCCCTCCCTCCAAAGCGATGGCTTCAGTGAGTTCAATGATCTGAACGTGAGCAACAAGTTCTTTTAGTTTTACTGGCTGCATCGCGAAGAGGGGAAAGAGATGCTCCGGCAAAGAGCTCAGCAACCGTGATTACCGAAATATAACCGGTATTTCCTCTCTCGAAACTCTCGAACAATTCAAAGGATTTTTGTGCCCCGTTAGTTCGGAGAACATCGACACAGATACTCGTGTCAAGAAAAAAATTCATACCGGCTCAATTTTCTTTGATTTTCGCAGGTTCTCTACAAAGTCTGCACTATCAATATCATATCCCCATGCACCCCGAAGTGATTCTATTGGTTTTTTTTCAATAATTTTTATAAAAACCTCTCCGGTTTTAATGGAGATACCTCGTTCAAGTTCAAGGTGAAAATCATCAATGACTTTTGCTTTTATTGTTGCCATACCGGATACACCAGTACACAACATACAACGCATGTTCAAAATAAGGTTTGTGCGAAAAAACCAGCATGATTGAGCCGGTACGTTAGTAAATCCAGATTTGGTGCGCCGATCACGTTAAATCCGGCAACTGACTGGCCATCCGGTCAAAAACATATCGTAGTTGTTG
>JAPKXT010000014.1 GCA_026394695.1 Methanoregula sp. | reverse complement strand
CTCTCCTTTGGGTGTTATTGTACGGAATTCCTGGGTTGAAACCGGGTGGTTTTTATCGATCGATGCGAAACTGCTTTTGATTTTTGTAAATTCAGATTCAGGAATGACCGGCCGCCATTCATGCCCCAGAAGATCCGCTTTTGACTTTTGCAGCGTGTGGCAGTAGATTTCATTGACAAAGGTGATGGTACCGTCAGGTTCGAATTGGCAGATGTATTCAATTTCATCCATTCCGGGACCCGATGGGATGAATCCGGTATCTATACATCCGTTTTGTTCAGATCCAACCGGTACATCGATCATGAGCGAAACGCCCGGGTCCCCGTTTTCAAAAAAAACCGGGCTAATCGTGAGTACAGACGGGAACAAATGGTCTCCCGATACAATCACAACGGGGTTTTGGGATTCTTTTTCTTTCAGCCCTTCTTTTATTAATGCTGGCAATCCAGGATGGCTTTGCACAACAAACGGCAACTGTTCAATAGTTTTACCGACAATTTCCTTTTTTGATATTTTCAGGAATTCAGACAAGGGATCGTTGATATCAACAACTATCAGCCTACGATTTATCAGTATTACATAATTCTTCGATAATTTTAGTACAGCAGCAGCTTGTAATTTATTTGAAAGGGAATAGATCTTTGAAGAACTGTAATGTTTTACGGTGACACTACCCTGACTCTGGAGCCGGTCAAGGTATTTAGCAACGGAATTGCGGTGTATGCCCTGCATTTTGGAAATGGTTTTAATGTTTAACCCTTCCGGATGCTCATATAACAACTCCTTAATGATGGAGATCCCATCCTGAAATTTTTCGACTGCCATCATGTATTGCATGACGATACGGTATTTAAGGTTTTTTGATCATGTTGTGCACTTATGTTGTGCATGCACTTAAATTTTTAAATCGATGACCAGATATCAAATTAATTCCTTGTTGTGAGGGTTAACGTATGTGATTCATCATTGGAACCGCCTCAACGGTATGGTTGATCAGGAAAAAAATTTGATGTGAAGGTAGATTACAAGATGCAAGAAATCTGTGTGGGATTTGAAATGGCTCTCCCTGAAAAAAAGCTAAAGAATAAAATATGTACGCTTTGTTATGGCACGGGTAGTATAACACAACCAAATGGAGTAAAGGTTCCCTGTCCAAAAGGTTGTTCGGGTTACTATCCACCACATTGAAAAGATGCGTGTTGAACAACATCCGGAGGTGATGTATGGGACAGGAAAATGAGACGTACCTTGCGGAAAAAGAGGAGGAGTTGGTAAACCTTCTCTTCGGCATAGGGATCAAAAGAAACGTTGCCAAGGTACTCGTGTTCCTCGCAAAAACACCGACGGTAACATCCCGTGCGATTGACCGGGGAACCGACCTCCGCCATCTTGAGGTGGCCACGGTGATGCAATACCTGAAGAAACAGGGTTGGATCAAGAGCCAGGAGAACAAAGCCAAGAGCAAGGGGAGACCGGTGAAGATCTACGAGTTGGCAAAACCTATCCCCGAGATCGTGAGAGGTATTGAAAAAGAAAAGATAAAAGAGGCAAACGACCAGCTCCAACTAATCCAGAAATTACGAAACTACGTCACTTAATCTCACGATCCCGCACTATTTTTTTCGTCCGCTGGATCGGTTCCCTGTTACAAATCAAAACAATCCAGTCGGCCGTACGGATTTTGTTGCACTGTACCACCAATTATTCTGATCCAAGGACAGGAATACGATCAAGTTCTCCCGATGAAAGTACATACAAAAGCCGGTCCGCCCCCCTTCTGACCGGTAGTGAGATCTCCTCCCCTGTTCCGGCACGTTCCGGCTGGATGCCGATAAGTATGATCCGTGAGGCGATATCTGAGAGAAAGTCAATGAGAAATGAGAGAGGGAGCTGGTGGGTTCCTATACTCACATCCTCTATTTTGTCCCGCGGAATGATCCGGTATTCCCCCGGGGAGATGCCCATTGCTGCAGCATCAACCAGAACAAGACACGCTGGCCGGGTTTTCCGTATTATGCCGGTGAAATTCTCTGGTGCGGTTCCGCAGGAGAGTGGGATCCAGTCATCTTTCCTGAACCGCTCAGCCACATAGATACCAACACCATCGTCCCCATTCAATGGATTGCCGATTCCTAGCAGGATGTTTGTTGTCATGATCTGATAGTGATCCATTTTATTTTTTTTCAGAAATTTTGGGATTTACATGAACAATCGAATCTCCGGCACAAGTGTCTGGAGATCGACTACCACTGCCTGAGCCGGTGTAGGGTTCACGTTCATCTGTTTCTGGAATGCGGTCTGGGACTGCCATGTACCAGCATTAATACCGAGCACTCCCCGGTATTGGGTCAACCCACATATGTGCACGTGACCAGTGTGCAGGATCTCAGGAAGCGGGTCGATGATCAACCGGTCGGTTTTTCCGGCAGCAATCGGTGTCCTTCGCCCGTACACGGGTGCAAGATGACGACGCTGGAGCATCTCCTCCATCATGAGTCCGCTCTGTTCATAGGATGCACCGGGTATCAGACCAATCATATCATCGATGGATCTGCCGTGATACATGAGAACCCGCACTCCCTGAAGGTTGACAAGCGCCGGGTTCTCGACAAGCATGCAGTTCTCCGGGAATTTTTTTGTGAACTGTTGTGGAATCACCGGCTGCGGCTCAGCACCCCGGACCACATCGTGATTACCCGGTGAAATGATGATCTTCATGCGTGAAGGAAGATCCTGCATCATAGCACCGAATGCATCATACTGTTCATAAATATTTTTTATCACCAGTTCGCTTTCCTGTCCAGGGTAGATGCCTATACCGTCGACAAGGTCCCCTGCAATCAGGAGATATGAGAAATCAGAATCCGAAAGCCAGTCTGCGAACCGGTTCCAGCACGTTTCAAGGAACGTGTCACTGCCGACATGGATATCGGAGATAAAGACCGCTTTGCCCGGCTGCTCACTTTTATACTGGGTGTTGTCGATACGTATGTCCGGGCGATACAGCTGCTCGGCAAAAAAGAGTTTTCCGTCATTAGAGAGTTTTCCCTTCACCCCGATAACTTCATCCTGGATAATCCGTTCTGCATCGGAAAAGACCGGGCGGTCTTTTCTGAAAAGTACGGTAATGTTTGCAGAAGAATCTTCTATCTCGGCAATCCGGTGGCCGTTTGTCGTTGTCTTAACCTCGACGACCATGCCAATAATAGTACATTCTTCCTGGCGATAGCGGGTACTTCGGGTAAGTGCCTCGATTGGCATCGCACTGCAACGGCTCCGGATCATGCCTCCGAGACGGTTATACCGGTCACGGAAATAGTGGAGATAATCACTAGTCCCGTTCACACAGCCGGATGTTCCCGGGCTGCCACTGATCACTTCAACAGAGGGATCGGTGAGAAACCGTGTCCCGTCCCGTGTGACTGTCATGCCGGGGATATGTTTTGCCGAAACTACGATAGTCTCTCCAGGAACCTGTGCGATGATGCGCTCGATGAGATCCGGCTCATCCTGTTCCTGGATGTAACGTACGACATCGGGATGCACCTGCAGCTTGGTCTCAAGAAACCGGAGCGTTATCTGCTGTGCATCGAGCATGGATAGTATATTAGTCACAAAGAAAATATAGGGTTTTATCTTACTACCGGATCGCTGGTATGATTCAGCAAGTGGTTTCTGGATGATTGATATGCTTATCTGAAGTAGGTAATATACGAGATTACAGCAGACCCCGTTTTTATGTATGATATATTCCAGATGGTGTTCCTTGGTTTTATGATAGGTCTGACCGGAGCTCTCGCTCCTGGTCCAACACTGGTTGCAACTATCAACGCATCGATCAAAGGTGACTGGACGACCGGGTTGAAAGTGTCACTCGGTCATGTAATCGTAGAACTTTTTCTTGTTATATTGATATTTTTGGGATTGGTGACAGTTGCACTTCCCTATACCTCAGTGATTTCAGGAATTGGTGGGATTGCTCTTGTTGCTTTCGGGGCATTAACAATCACAGGAAGTGGGAGGGCCACCATGAGTTACTCCAAGGTGCAAACGGTTGCCAACCCCTATATGGCAGGACTGGTTACCAGTGCGGCAAACCCATACTTCTGGATCTGGTGGCTTTCAATAGGAAGTGCGATGGTAATCGCGGGGCTCCAGGGTGGGCTGGTGCTTGCGGGAGCCTTCATGCTCGGGCACTGGACTGCAGATACCGCATGGTACACGCTGGTATCAACCGGGGTGTCCAAAGGCAGGATTATCTTTTCTGATACTGTATACCGGAAGATCATGGTTCTTTGCGGAATTTTCCTTATCCTTTTTGGGTTGTACTACCTGTCACGACTGTTCATCTCACCATGAAATCCACGACCTTTTTAATGCCACATGGTTAATTATGAAGGGTTAAACACTATAATTAAAACCAGATAAAGAGCGCAAAAAAATGGCAGATAACGATAATAAACAGGATATCCGCACGCTGGTTTCGCAATTCCGCACAAGCGATCACTGGGCAGTGTCCCTGGCGCGCGATCTTCTCTGGATAGTGGCTGTTGTTGGCGGGATCGCACTTGCCCTCTTCCTCATATGCGGTACCTGGCCTGCAGTTGTTACCATTGAATCCCAGAGTATGGTACCTCATATGAACGTGGGGGACCTTGTTGTCGTCGTCCAGAAGGATCGTTACGGCACTTTCGAAACATGGGTTGACGGCAATAATAGCGGCAAATTAATGTTTGGAGAGTATGGCGATGTAATTATCTACAAACCGAATGGTCTGAGCAGCATTCACCCCATAATTCATAGAGCAATACAGTATGTGGGTAACGAACCGGTTACAGAAATCAAGGGAATAACACTTGTCGGAAATTACACCCCGCCCCATGCAGGATACATTACGTGGGGTGATAATAACCCCCGTCCTGATCAGGGTCTCAACTATCCATCTATAGGAATTATTGAACCCGTAAGGGAAGAATGGGTGGTCGGGAAAGCTCTTTTCTCTATCCCTCTGGTGGGATATCTCCCCCTCCATATAATTGAAGTGACTATGGTCATTGTTGGCCTCATGGTAATCCATGAGCTTTACACGCGATCACGGCAGGAAAAACCGGGGAAACCGCTAAAGAAAGGCAGGAAAAAACAGCGCTAGCTCGTTTCGGTTGTTATGTCAGAGATTTCAAAACTCCTGTCAGATGTACTCGGGGGCCATCGCCTTACCGGGACAGAAGCAACCCGGCTTCTGGATACACAGGGCAAGGAAGTCTTCCAGATTACGTCTGCAGCGGATGAGATGCGAGAGCGCCATGCAGAAGATATTGTCACCTATGTGAAAAATCAGAATCTGCATGTGACCAATATCTGTAAGAACCTCTGCGGCTTCTGCGGCTTTGGCAGGAGTGCGGGTGATGAAGAGGCATACTGCAATGATTAGGCAACAATTCAGGCAAAAGTACATCTTGCCTTAAAACGGGGTGTTACTGAGATCTGTCCGCTGAGCGGGGTGCATCCCGATTTTACCATTGACACCTACTGCGATCTTATCAAGTGGGTGCACGAAGTGGGATTACATATCCATCTGCATGCGTTCAGCCCGGATGAAATCTCTCATGCAGCCTCCAAAAGTAATCTCTCCAGCACCGAAGTTCTTGTACGATTAAAGGCTGCAGGACTGGGATCCTTACAGGGTACTGCAGCAGAAATACTTGTGGACTCCGTGAGAAAAGTGATATGTCCCCATAAACTGGACACCGCTGAATGGGTGCGTATTATCAAAGAAGCACATACGATGGGGATCCCATCGACGGCAACCATCATGTACGGTTCCTATGAGACTGCGAAGGATCGTGTTGAACATCTTGGTATCCTGCGTACTATTCAGGATGAGACGCACGGTTTTACAGAACTGGTTCCCTTGTCATATATCCACACAAATACGCTGCTATACAAAAAAGGCATCGCCCGCGCTGGTGCGACAGGTCGGGAGGACATACTTATGATCGCTGTCTCCCGGCTGTTCCTGGATAATTTCAATAATATTCAGGTTCCGTGGGGGAAGCTTGGACTAAAGATGTCTCAGATGTCATTGCTCGCTGGAGGCAACGATCTTGCCGGTACCATGTTCTCCGATGATATATCGGCTAATGCTGGGGCAAGCGATGCAGACTACCTCGATCCAGTGGTCATGGAACGGTTGGTTTCAGACATTGGGCGAACCCTGCAGGAGCGGACAACCCTGTATAAACTGATCTAAAAAAACATTCTTTGTGAAACTATTGAATTCTTTTAAAAAAGATATCAGAGAAGCTCCAGCGCCTGCCGCCCGGTCATACCGGTACGGATCCCGCGTCCCAAAGCAGATCGGTTTGCTTCCTTGATTATCCCTTTCAGGATATCGTCGGTATCTACAATTGTCGGTCCGATTGCGGGTCTCACCTTCGCTGCAGGATAGCTGAAAGAATCCAGTGCAGCAACGTCAAAAGCTCCGCAACCAACCATCCCCACATCGGTCATTACCGCA
>JAPKXT010000063.1 GCA_026394695.1 Methanoregula sp. | reverse complement strand
TATTAGGATAAGTAAATTGTAGGTACACCTGAATGTATCCCGGGCTTATCAGTGATCCGGCATTCGGAAGAGGATGATTAATATGAAACGATCATTAACAATGGGAATAATCCTGGTGCTTCTCCTCGCGTGTATCGGCGTGGTATCAGCAAACCTTGTAAACAATGGAGGGTTTGAGGCACCGGGTGTAACGCATAATCTTGGGTGGAATATTTTTTCGAGTGGGACATCCGGGCTTGAATGGAATGTCGTATGGGCGAACGACCCAACTTCATTTTGGGGATTAGTAATTCCGCAAACTGCATACCTGGAGTTGCAGAAAACCGGGATGGTTGAAAGCATTCCTTCATCTGAAGGAAACCAGCATGCGGAACTGGATACAGACTGGGATGGCCCGGATGGTACAGTCAGTGGCGAGCCGGCAAACGTGACTATATCGCAGACATTTGACACGATAAATGGTGCCCATTATGCTGTCTCTTATGTGGAACGTTGCCGTCCTGCAGATAACCATAACCCCTGCACACTTCAGTTTGACTGGACCGGTGCATCCTCTGAAACTACAGCGGGTGTTTTAGGAAGTTGGAAGCTATACACTTTCGATCGTGAAGCTACAGGATCTTCGACCACCATTTCATTTACCGGTGCTGGAGTGGCCGATTCTTATGGTGCCCTTATTGATGATGTAATCGTCGTGGAGACGTCAAGACCTCCGATACCATCTCCCGAATTCCCGACCATGGCCCTCCCGGCAGGGTTAATCGTTGGAATCTTTGGTGTCATCCTCTTTATAAAGAAAACCAAAGAGAACTAATTTTTTTCGCTGCACCGAACAGAGTACTATCTGCTTTTTAGCTCACCCCGCATCAACGATGCACTGATTCATCATTCGCAACAGGTACGCGGGATTCTTATCATGATCTTCTCATCACAGTAATACCGACCAGGATCGCCGCATCAGTCTTCACGTTTTTAATGAACCGATGAAAGGTGTGCCACACACTCACACCTCGCATGAATTCATAATTATCCACGTCAGGAGCCGGCAGGGTCCATTACGGGGTTGTAAAAGAGATCGCTGGCAATAATTTCACCGGATGACGCGATGAATATACTACCGGTATCCCGGAAGTTTCCCATGGCAAGAGTCTTCTCCCATGATTCCCGGCAAGGAATACGCATAGATCTTCTTGTGTTACCACAAATGGTGTTGAGTTTCGTGAGATGACAGGCCTTGTGAGTGTTATCTGTACCATGGGCTTTTTTTTAGTTAATCAGGATGGCTCAATCTCGGATTAGTGCCCTGGATCCTTTTAGTTGGTGAAAACAGGTCCTTTCCTGATCTTTGCGATCTCACCTATGATCAGGTACATATGGATTATTGCACGATGGGCATCATCAACAGTCACATCAGCATGAAGAACATTTGATTTTTCAGCAGGTGGTTCAGTCTTTGAAAAAATGTACTTCAGTTCAGATTCAATCACGGCTGATAATGGATCATTTTTTGAATGTTGTCTGATATAGGAAAAAATCCTCGTGAGGTATTGCTCTGCGGCGGCCTTCCGCTCCCGCCCTTTTTTTATATGAGTATCGGTTTCACCAACTGGGGAGACCACATCGGCAACCGAGGTCAGCACACCCTGGACAGCGCCGATAGCAAGTGAGAACGACCCGGGATCATGGTGTATCATGCGGTCATGGACAGCAAGGAGTTGTTCACCGGCCCGGGGACAATACTGCCGGATAAACTTGTCTGCTGCCAGTCGTGTATCTTCAAAGATATCCTGGGCAAAATCGCCAACTGAAAGCGATATGTTGACTTCAGTCACGTAATTGTGAATACTCGTTTTTAAGCGTTCAAAATCATTGACAAGTTCATGGTGTTTATTCAGGATATGCATCTTCTGGCTTTCATTTGCCCCCAGTTTCGATACAGATTCTACTTTTGTGGAATTGATATACGATTCAAGGTGGGGAAGCCCGATAGGATGAGATTTGTGCGTTCTTTCATCCCGGATTACCGGGCGATCGCTGATATAGTATTTTTTGCATGACCCCAGTTCTTCGGGATCGAATACTGTGGGATACCCCATAATTTCATAGTCCAGCCATTTCTGGGCGTCAGAGTCACGTAACAAGCGGGCCAGCCGTTTTATTTTCATCAAACTCTGCGATATTGGCAACTGGTTGATCTCCAGGTCCACAAGAATGACATTGGATAACTCTTTTGCCACTCCAAGGTGAGAATTCTGATAATCGTCCATGACCTGTTTTAATGATTGATGTATGGGAAAATAAAAACATCGGGGAGAAAAACAACACGTGGATTAAAAAACGCTGTTATTTCTGAATGTATCTTTCTTGTGGTAAAATGGAGTTTCTCACTCGGTTCCGTGTCCTTCTCTGTGGGGATACCGTACAAAGACTCCCTGCAGTTCAATCCCCGGGTCTGTCTGACAAGGGTTCGTCTTTGAGTGGAATCGCATCTTTGGTGCGGGGAATATCGCGGTCGAGCAGCGCAGGGTCGATATGCCATTCGCTCCTGCGCAACAACCCGTGCAGGGTGCTTGCCTCGCGGATGGTCAGGTTTGCCCGCCCGAGCACCCGGCGGATGAGGGTCATCGTATTCTCGCGTTTAAAAGACGGGTGGTGAATTGTGTCCAGGTACCGGTCGATGTGACGGTACAGGTAGCCCATGTCGCTCGGGGATGCAAGTGCATAGGAAGGAAGGGGAAGGTTTGAAAGTTCGTAGCATACGACACCGACAGCATGCGAGAGGTTGAGGATAGGGTAGTCTTCAGCCGTCGGGATTGTACAGATCATGTCACTGCGTTTCACTTCTTCATTGGAGAGCCCCCAGTTCTCGCGCCCAAACAGGATTGAGACTCGTCCGTCTACATCCTGTATCCTCTCCCGGAGCTCTTTTGGTGAATAAAACGGCATCCGCATTGAGTGGCAGACGGATTTGCTCACCAGGCCGGTGGTGGCAATGACGATGTTGCTCCGGGCAAAAACATCTTCGATGGTACAGAGTTCTGCTGCTCTGAGCACATCCTGCGCATGGGAAGCACGGGTTTTTGCTTCATTACCGAGTGTGCAGGGATCGATAAGCACGAGCCGCGTAAAACCAAAATTCTTCATCACCCGTGCGGCAAATCCCACGTTACCCTCGTAAAGAGGGGCAACAAGCACGATATCAATCTCGGGCATAAAAAAATTACTGGATGGCGTCAACGGTCGCTTTCAGGACAGCCGCACCCTGGTCATATACCGCATTGCCTACGACAATCGTGTCGGCAAACTTTGACATCTGTGCCGCTTTTTCTGCAGAATTGATCCCGCCGCCGTAATAGAGGATGGACTTGTCGATCGCATCCGATGCAGCTTTCACCACGCCTGGATCCCCATAGGTACCGCTGTATTCGATATAGACAACCGGGAAATGGAAGAAATGGTCGGCGACCGTTGTGTAGGCTGCCACCTCTTCGGCTTTCAGATTACAGATGGCTTTTGTGATTTTTCCTACCGAAGAGTCAGGGTTGAGAACGATATACGCTTCGGGCACGATATAATCCCAGGGAATTTTTCCTTTCTGGGCTTGTACCCATACACGATGTTTTCCGACAATCCATTGCACATCCGTGGAATTCAGTACGCTGGGAATAAAAACATAATCAATTCCCTGCATCAGCACTGCTTCAGGTCCCGCCGGTTCCATAACGAGCGGGAGGTCATAGGCCTTCACCTGCTTTAAGAGTACAGCGAGGTTTTCCTGTGTCACGTTGAGTGTTCCTGAGAGCATCAGAGCATCGGTGCCACTGGCTGCAATCGCATCGATATCACCGGGCCTCAACTGTTTGTCAGGATCGAGTTTGGTCACGTGCACCCAGTCTTTCCATTTCATCACAGATCACCACTATATACAACTGCACTCCCCATAAATCCGAAGTATGGGTTACTTCTGCTAAAAACTCATGGTGGCCGGTCAGATAAACCTTTT
>JAPKXT010000157.1 GCA_026394695.1 Methanoregula sp. | reverse complement strand
GCCATCTAATAGAACAGGATGGATTCCTTTTTTATCCGGCCGGAAATTCCTGCAGATATTCCCGCTATTTTTGAGGTAAACTACCAGGCGTTTGCTCATTATGACGAAGCACGTCTTGTAGATGCCCTGCGGGATGCCAGGGTTTTCAATCCCGAACTTTCGCTTGTCGCTGTTCATGGTGACAGGATAATCGGGCATATCATGTTTCCTCCCATCACCATCGAATCTCCCCAGGCAATCACTCCCGCTATTGCTCTTGCCCCTCTCGTTGTGCATCCGGATTACCAATGCCTTGGCGTTGGTGCCGCGTTAATTGAAGAGGGACTCAATGTGTGCCGGACCCTTGGCCATCGTATTGTTATTGTGATTGGCCACCCGGGATATTACCCACGGTATGGTTTTCGCCCCGCACGGGCAAACGGCATTGTAGCGCCATTCACGGTTGCCGATGATGTATTTATGGTACTTGGCCTGGACCCTGGTGCACTGGACGGAATACAGGGCACGGTAAGGTACCCGGAAGCATTTGATGCAATCGTGGGCAGTGGCATGCATAAAAGTAAAAAAGTAGATTCGCTCTCCTGATCCTTCGCGTTTCGTTTACAATTATCCGATTGCCTTTTTTGAATAACCGGTAATTTACCCATGATTACAAAATTGGCGATGGTATCGGATTTTTGTATCTATCGTGCTTTATATACGCGCAAATTCTCCCGGATAATATGGTACTTTTATGGGTGCTCATACATCCGATTTCATGGCATAATGGCACCAGCATTATACCTTCGTCCGCTAACCTACCATGAGATATGGTGACCGGCCGTTCCCCTTTACCAGAAAATATCCTCAACCGGCATCTCCGCACGTTCATGAGCCATGCCGCTATCCCGACGCTCGTTGACGATATGGTAATCGGACCGGTTGTTGTCCCAAAATATACCAATGAATTCTGGACCTCCCGTCAAAGGCAGGCATCGTCAATCCATGAAATATCCTATCGTGCATGCTTCAAACCACAACTTCCACGATTCTTCATCGATATCCTGACCCGGAAAGGTGATGTTGTTTACGATCCCTTCAGTGGACGTGGTACAACAATCATCGAAGCAGGGCTTTTGGGGCGGGATGTACTCGCTAATGACGCAAACCCCCTTTCACGGATCATGACAGAACCCCGGTTCTTTCCCCCTGATATTGCTGCTGTTGAGAAACGTCTTGCCGCCATCCCCCGTAGCCGCGATGGCGCAACAATCGATCTTTCCATGTTCTACCATCCTGACACCGAGAAGGAAATTGTGGCCCTGAGAAATTATATCCTGAATCGGAAAGCGAACTGCAGGGATGATATGATTGACCGATGGATTGCGATGGTAGCGACGAACCGGCTCACCGGTCACTCAAAGGGATTTTTTTCAGTATATACACTTCCGCCAAATCAGGCTGTATCACAGCAGAGTCAGCAACGGATCAACCAGAAGCGCCAGCAGACTCCGGAGTACCGGGATACACACAAAATCATTTTGGACAAGACAAAAAGTCTGTTACGAAAACTCTCCCGTGTTGAAAAAAAAGATCTTACACGGGCAGGAAAAAAAGCCTGCCTCCTCACCGGGGATGCTCGTTCAACACCAGACATTCCTGATTCCAGTATACAGCTGACCGTGACATCACCCCCGTTTCTTGATATCGTTCAATACCGGGAGGACAACTGGCTCCGCTGCTGGTTTAACGGGCATAATGAGGAAACAATCGGGAAGCAGATTACGATGGCACGGACCCTGGATGAATGGACCGGTGTTATGGCTGCGGTATTCCGCGAGCTCTACCGGATCACGCTCTATGGGGGGTATGTCGCGTTTGAAGTGGGGGAGGTGAGGAAACGGACGATTCGGTTAGAAGAACATGTCATCCCGCTGGGTATCACTGCAGGTTTTACGTGCGAGGGCGTGCTGATTAACCAGCAGATATTCACCAAAACCTCCAATATATGGGGCGTGAATAATATGGCAGCCGGCACGAACACAAACCGGATTGTAGTTTTCCATAAATCCTGAGAAATAATGACGATCTCCGGGATATCAGACGCATGTATTTTTCCCCCTTCATTCTCTCTTTAATAATTTCAATGCCATTTTTTCAAATTATTACGTAAAAAGCACGCCTTAAGTATCCCAACATCCACATTGTACGCATGGTTACCCGTATAAGGCGGTATGCGCAGATTGTGGATGTGCTCAGCAAATACGGCTTTAGCATTGGGCTTGAAAGATTATTTCCCGGGAGAGCCCGGTTCCGGCTCCCCACCAAGGGAAAGATTACTGACGCATCCACGGTCTACGAACGTATACGGCTTGCCCTGGAAGAGCTTGGACCGACATTTGTGAAGTTCGGGCAGATTATGAGCACGAGGGCAGAACTGCTCCCTCCGGAAATGATCGACCAGCTGAAAAAACTGCAGGACCATGCGAAACCGCTCCCTTTTTCAGAAGTCCGTGTGGTTCTGGAACAGAATTTTCCCGATTTTGATGAATTTTTTTGCGAAATCGATGAAACACCGGTTGCTTCTGCATCGATTGCCCAGGTACATTCCGCAGTACTTAAAGACGGGACCAGAATCGCTCTGAAAATACAGCGGCCGGGTATCGGTGAAATAATTGAGACCGATATTGGTATCCTGCAATCCATGGCAGAGCGGGTTGAAACGGTATTTCCCGAGACACGTTTGTATAATCCTGTCGGGATGGTTGATGACTTTGCCCACCAAATCGTAAAAGAACTTGATTTCACCCGGGATTCCCGCAACGCTGATCGAATGTCGCGTAACTTCCGTGGTGTCCCGGGTATCCGGTTCCCGAAGATCTACTGGGAATACACCTCTCCCCAGGTGATGGCCATGGAATTTATCGAAGGGGTCCGGATCGATGATCCCGAAGCAATAGCCGCGATGGGACTTGATCCCCATGAAATCGGGGTCCGGGGGTTCCATGCGTACCTCAAGATGATCTTCGAAGACGGGTTCTTCCACGGGGACCCACATCCTGGTAACCTGCTTGTTACTAAAGAGGGAGATATTGTTTTTCTGGATTTCGGTATCGTTGGCATCCTGCGACCGGAGAAACGCCAGAATTTCATCAACCTTCTCTTCGCTCTTGTGAATGATGATATCGAAATGATGATCAGATCGCTCGAAGGATTCGGCATCGTTATAGGTGAAAATGACCGGGAAGCTCTGCGGGACGACCTTTATATCATGATGCACGATTTCGGTGGCGGAGACGAAGTATCACAACTCAATTTCCGCCTTGTCGTCACCGAACTGACCGAAGCTATGCGACGCTATCGCTTAAAAGTCCCCATGAACCTGATGCTGCTGCTCAAGGTATTCATGATGGTACTGGATATCGGTGTCCGGCTTGACCCGCAATTCAATTTCGGCAAAGAGACCACACCCTATCTTACAAAACTTGCCGATACAGGTAACCTTTCTGCTGCTTTTGTCAAAAGGGCCTCCACATCTCTCCTTGAAGCAGCCGATGCCCTTTTTGATATGCCCCGTAATCTTAACCTGATGCTGCGAAGGCTCTCAACCGGAACTTTTAAACTGGAGATGGTAGACTCCGACCTCCAGAAACTCCAGATGGCGCTCGATAAGGCGAGTGACAAGCTCATGATCGGTATGGTTGTTGCTTCACTGGTAATTGGGTCATCGCTTGTACTTCTTGCATCGCCATTTACCCTTCCAAATGAGATCTCCTGGATCGCGATCCTCGGTTATACCGCTGCAGTGCTCTGTGGGTTCTATGCGATATACCATGTAATTTTCTTAAAGTTCCGTATGGAACGGTAATCAGCCATATTTTTTATTGGGTAGTGTGTATCCGGATTATCCCCCATGCTCTCACTTTTTCAGCGAGGGTAGATCGTGTGTTTGCCGCGCTCGTTGATGGCAGGATAACGGAGGGAACCGGTGTCGGTATGGTCATCTGGTGATAGTATCGGCCAGCAGTGCTTCCGTTGAGAACAACCAGACGAAGCGTTGGATGTGATATAAGGAAACCGGGGAGATCATTGAAAACGGGGTCCCGGATCCGGAAATCTGCACTGCCGGCACGGCAACAGCTGGAGAGAACGTCCCAGAGTGCGATCCGGTGCTCTGCTAACCGGGAAGTCCGGACACTGTAGGGAAGTTTTCGGTTGATATTATACAGGGCTTCCATAATGTACCAGAAGTGGTTTTGCGGGTTCCCGTAGTACTCGTTTTTCAGCAGGGATTGCCTGCTGGGAAAACTACCGAGAATGACTACCTCAGGAAACTCACCATGAACCGGCGGAAAACCTGGTGCCGGGCAGGCAGTGTCAGTATCAGGGGAGTTGTCCATACGCGGGAAAAAAACTGATTATTTACCGGGTTAAAACCAGGTCAGCTCTTTTTAAAATAGAGGTGGCAGTGGCAATGCCCATCATGGGCAACTTCATCTTTATGGTATACACAGGGACACTCAATGGCCAGGTCTTTCTCCTCATCCCCGCTCCGGAGACGGCAGGGGCAGTACGGTCTTCCGAACTTTTTTTTGTTTCGCACAAGCCCCCGGATAACCGTTGAGAGTTGTTTCTCATCGGTATTGAGTGCCCAGCCCTGCTTGTTTGCATACCCTTTTGCCCATTTGAGCATGTCTGCTTCATCAGTATTTTCTTCAGTCATGCTATCTGCCCGCACCCGAATGATAACCTCTTCAAGATATGTTTCCTATAAGAGACGTTAGTCTTTGTGCTCGATAAGGCGGATCATTGAATCAAAGATTTGCCTATACCTCAGGATTAAAAAACTCGTCCATTACGTGCAACCCTGATTTGAAACCGGAAACATTATGGTTTCTTTCCAGATTTTGTGATCCGTTGTGCCACCCGGTTGTAGATCGCCATCACATCACCCTTTTCGAACCGGTATACATCCTTGTCCAGCGATTCGCCGGTTTTTTTATCCCAGAGACGCATGGAGTCCATACTGATCTCGTCGCCAAGATAGATCATTTTGCCCTGCCTGCCAAACTCTATCTTGAAATCCACAAGCGTGATTCCCTGTGCGGCGAGTACCGCAGACAGGAGCCGGTTTATTTCGAGTGCCACTTTTTTAATCTTTTTTAGTTCAGCGGGTGTGACGAGTTTTAAGGCAATGATAATCTCATCGTTGAGCATCGGATCGTGTCGTGCATCGTCCTTATAATCGATCACGATCAGGGGGGGATCGAGCAGTGTCCCCTCCCTGAACGGATAATTTCTGACAATAGAGCCGGCGGCAACATTCCGCACAATTACTTCAAGCGGGATCATCTCAAGTTTTCTTACAACCATATGGTGCGGATCAAGCATGGTGAAAAAATGGGTTTTTACCCCATTCTTTTCGAGGTAATCAAAGAAGAATGCCGAAACCCCCGCATTGTAGTTCCCCTTATTTTTAAGCACATCTTTTTTCCCGCCATCAAATGCGGTGATGTCATCCCGGAATTCAACAATGAGTCTGTCCTTCGTATCCGTATGGTATACCGATTTTGCCTTACCAGTGTAGAGGAGGTTTTTCTGCTTCACGATCCACCGCTCCTTGCTTTAATTGTTTGTTCGAGCCGGTTTATTAGTAGTTGCAAATCGGGGTGATACCACCCTCTCTTTACATACTGCGGGTAGATACAGAGCCGCTCACGAAGATGTGCGTTACCAACGATCGTTTTGAGCTCTTCTATCCCCGGCCAGGGATGTTCCGGGTTAACATAATCAATGGTAAGGGGAGAAACGCCCCCGAGGTCATCCACTCCGCAGGAGATGAGCAGGGATGCATCGATGAGATTGGGTGGGATCTGGATGGCGATATCCTTTGGGAGAATACTGCGAGCCATCCTCAAGGTAGCGCAGATCTCATCAGTGGTGGGTACCGGATGATTTGCCATCGATGTCCCCGGTTTAGGACAGAAATTCTGGATAATGATCTCCTGGATGTGCCCGTACCGTTTATGAAGATCCCGGATTGCGAGGAGGGATTCTTCCCGGTCGGCTATTGTTTCACCGATTCCCAAAAGGAGACCAGTAGTGAAGGGTATTTTGAGTTTTCCGGCATCTTCAATCATCCCGAGCCTGACTTCGGGCTCCTTGCCTTTCGATGCCATGTGAGCCGTGACATTTGCTGTTGTCTCCAGCATCAGCCCCATGCTGGCATTTACCGCACGTAACCGCTCCATTTCGTCAAAGGTGAGGATACCCGCATTCGTGTGGGGGAGTACACCGTATGCAATACTTTTCCTGCACATAGCCTCGCAATAATCAAGAATAGTAGTATAACCGGTTCTTTTGAGATATGCTGCAAAGCCCGGTTCCTCCTCCGGGCGCTCGCCAAACGTGAAGAGTGCTTCCGTACACCCCAGTGCTGCCCCGCCCCGAAGGGTCTTCTCTACGTCTTCCTCTGGCATGAGGCACCCGTACTGCACCGGCGTTCTAAAGCTGCAATACCCACAGCGGTTCCGGCAGACTGTAGTAAGGGGGAGAAACACATTCCGCGAGAACGTGATGATGCGGGGCTGCATGAGAAAAGGTACTCGTCCTATCTATTGAAAGGTAATGCTGTCTAGAGTGATACTTTCAGGAACTATCCAGGATTACCCACCGGTGAGGGTATGGTTCTCTTAACGGTTCTGCCGGGGCTTGTCTGTTATGGTCATCAAATCTGAAACTATCGACAACGGGGATGTTAAACCTGCGTTTTTCACATCTTTGTTTGTGTCCCGATGCGTACCAGCATCTTTTTTTTATCTCACTGCATATCACGGTATGAAATGTGTCCTCATGCCCTGATCCCGTACAAGCTTGTTAACCCGAAAACCCGGCTCTCCTGCGTACTTAATCAAGAGGAGAGGGAAGCCTTTGCCCGCATGATGCTCGAGGATGTAATCCATGCGGCAAAAGATGCGAACTGCAGCCCGGTGATCGTGGGCACTGAATTATTTGATAGCGAGGATGTCCAAATCACGGTTAAGGATGCGGACCTCAACCAGACACTCAATTCACTCCTGTCCCAATCCATTGGTGAGATACTGATTATCATGGCCGATCTTCCCCTTTCCGATGCTCAGGCAATCCAGCGGGTAATTGCCACCAAAAATGATATGGCGATGGTGCCGGGCAGGGGTGGGGGAACAAATGTTATTTTCATCAAAGAACCGCAACGGTTTCATGTCGATTATTACGGCACGAGTTTTCTCAAACATGTAAAAATTGCACAGGATGCAGGGCTTTCCTGTGAAGTGATCGATTCGTTCCGGCTCCACACGGATATCGATGAGAAAGAGGACCTCGCCGAACTGTTGATCCACGGGACAGGGAAGAGCCGTGCTTACCTTGAAGAACTCGGTTTCGTGCTCTCAGTGGAGAAGGGAAGAGTCGGGGTCGAACGGAAGCAATAGCATTATCATTTTTTCCTGCAGAATGTCCTGATATGAACGGAAAGTCGAAACTCCTGTTGATCGACCTCCTGCATGTCTTCCCCCCCGATTTTAACCGGCTTATCAATACTTTTATTATTGGATATAATACTGCCCACGGGACTGCTGGAAATGGTTGCTGGGATATTGAGACGAAGGACTGGCAGCGGTATGAATTTCTTGGGGATCGTGTCCTGAATCTGATCGTCGCAGAATCCCTGTTTGTGAAAAAGGATATGGATCTTGATGAGGGGGAGATGACTGGAATCCTCAGCAGCGTCGTATCAAACAGGGCTTTGGATACCCTCGTACACCAGTATGAAAAGGATTCTATTATGCGGCTTATCCCTCATTCTATTCGGGAACAAAACTCCTATGGCGAACGTATCACCGGGGGAGCATTCGAAGCGTTCATTGGTGCCCTGTATTACGAAGTAGGGCTTGAGAATGTTGCTTTCTTTGTCAATGCGATCATGAAGAATCGGATGGATACTTACAACCCTCAGCAGAATAGTATCGGTATCCTGCAGGAACATGTCCAGAAAACATACAAAACGCTCCCGGAATACAGGGAAACTGTCCGGGTCGGTCCTGATCATAAACCGGTCTTTACCTACAAGGTCTTTTTTAATGGTTGCGTCTATGGAGAAGGAAGCGGTGAAAGTAAGCTACTGGCAAGACAGGCTGCAGTAAAAAGCAGCAAAGATGGCGCTGGATAAATTACCCTAAAATTTTTCATTTTTCCGGAAAACACCCATGAACAGGCACTCTTCTGCGGCGATAGTTTCAATGCCGGTTTGATCTCCGATAGGCATTCCCAGCCCCCGGATAATCGCTGCAGGTATACACTCATCTGCCTCCCCCATGACCAGTTCAGCTGCAGATGCGATGTTGTCTGCTACAGCCCGTTTGGTTACTTCCAGTTTCCTGCCAAACAAGTCGCTCCTTCCCCGGTCATCGATAACTGCGGTGATCCCTGCGCTCCCGATTGCAACCCCGCTGCACCCGAGGCGCATTGCATGCGTCCGGCTGTCGGCTATGATAACCCCAATTCTCGCTCCCGTCTTTGCCTCGATGGCATGTTTGATTGTGAGTGCGCTGTTGTCCGGATTTTTTGGAAGAGGAGTAACGCATCCCAACGGGGCATTTGACGCATCCACTCCAGCATTGGGGAGCAGGGTGCCGTGTTTCATGCACAACAGAAAACCGGGTATCCCGCCCACAACAGAATCGCTCTCCGTCAGAACGACTTCAACTAAGCGGGGGTCCATCTTGTAGTGTATTGCAAGTTCCTGTGCTTGCCTGGAAGGAGTGATCGTAGAAAGTGTGATTACATTACCTTCTGCTGTTGCAACTGCGGTTTCGGCAAGAACAAGGATATCGCCATCATTAAAACCGTTACAGGACTGCTTTGCTGATGCAATAACATGATCGGAAATCGAATCGTCCACGGTAATTATGCCCGTCGAGAGCCCGTAGACCTCGAACGAACGGTTCATTACTGCTTCACCATACGTTCGAAAACCCGTATTACATCA
The DNA here is from genome assembly GCA_026394695.1 of Methanoregula sp. Classification (GTDB taxonomy): domain Archaea; phylum Halobacteriota; class Methanomicrobia; order Methanomicrobiales; family Methanospirillaceae; genus Methanoregula. Next base: position 9,971 of record JAPKXT010000157.1, on the reverse strand, counting down.
CGGGTTTGTGCCACATCATGTGTCCTGACCATAGATGCACCTTTCTTCAGCAGCATCAGGGTAACTGCAAGACTGCCAGCCAGACGATCTTCCGGGGCCCGTTTTAAAAGATCTCCAATAAATGTCTTTCTTGAGATTGCGGCAAGAACCGGTCGGCCGAATTTCCCAAATTCAGAAAAATGCTGGCAGAGCGTCCAGTCATCCTCTACGGTGCGGAAGGGCGTCCAGATCCCGATACCGGGATCGAGGACATAGTCTTTAATTCCGGCAGTTTCACACCGCTGTACAACTCTGGCAAGCGTTGTGAGAGTTGCCTCGAGCCCTATGGCATCACCCGGCTGTTCATTGGATGCCATCAGGAATGCAGGAAGCCCTGACTGGGCAAGTCGTTTTGCATATAATGGGGATGACAGGCCGGAAATATCGTTGATTGCATGGATCTCATGTTTCAGGCAGATATCCAGCACCCAGGGATTCATGGTATCCACGGAGACCGTGATCCCGCTGCCGTCAAGTTCCTTGAGTGCAGCATCGATCCGTTCCGCTTCGGTACTCCCGCTGATAGCCTGGGTATTGGGTGCGGTACTTCGTGCACCGATATCGATGAGATCTGCCCCCTGTTCTACCATCCCGACTGCTGTTTTATGCACGAAACCGGTTGGGATATATGAATTCGCGTAAAACGACTCCGGGCTGCAGTTGATCACGCCCATCAGGCGAACCGGAGAGGCTCCCCCAATTACAATGTTGTTTACCACGCAGTGTCGCATGTCCTCACGATCGCTGCACGATAGGTATTCTCCATAAGGGTCGCGATGGTCATCGGACCCACACCACCCGGCACCGGGGTGATTGCGGAAGCAATCTCTTTAACCGCTGCAAAGTCCACATCCCCCACCAGTCTCCCGTTCAACTGGTTGATGCCTACGTCAATTACGACCGCGCCAAGTCTGACCATCTCCCGGGTGATGAAGTGTGCTTTGCCGATAGCGGAGATGAGAATATCTGCCCGATTGAGTTCATTTGCGAGATCCTTTGTTTTACTGTGGCAGACAGTGACCGTAGCATCGGCATTCGTGAGCAATGCTGACATGGGACGACCCACATCAATACTGCGCCCGATTACTACTGCCCGGGTACCTGCAACCTCAATCTCGTATTCCGCCAGCAGTGTCATGATCCCTTTTGGGGTGCAGGGAGCAAACCGGGGTCTTCCGGAAAAGAGAAGACCGAGATTGAACGGGTGGAATCCATCGACATCCTTATCCGGGCTTACTGACGCGATTACCCGCTCGGTATCGACATGTTTTGGAAGGGGGAGCTGGATGAGGATTCCATTGATGTCTGTATCGCTATTCAGCTGCGTAACGGTTTTGAGCACTTGTTCGGTTGTTGCATCGGGAGGCAGCTCCTTCCCCACCGAGCCGATACCCACCTGCTCGCAGGCACGGTGCTTCATCCTGACATACATCTGCGATGCCGGATCACCCCCGACAATCACCGTTGCCAGCCGTGGGTTAAGTCCGGAACCCCCAATCTCCTCTTTGAGGATTTTCAGCCTCATATCCGCAATTTTTTTCCCGTCAAGGATCGTGGCCATAGAAGTGTCCGGATTATTTATCTTTTTATTCTGGATGAAGGGTGAATCTGCTTGCCATCGCGGTGACGTTGGAATGCACAGTTTTAATTGCCGCTTCGTTGTGGATATCTTTTACCACCGTTGCGATCCAGGCACCGATCTGGCGCATCTCGGCTTCTTTCATGCCGCGGGAGGTGACTGCCGGTGTGCCGACACGCAGTCCGCTGGTGATAAACGGACTCTTGGTCTCATTGGGGATCGTGTTTTTATTCACCGTAATACCGGCTTTACCGAGTGCATTTTCCGCTTCAAGACCGGTAATACCCTGTGCCGTGAGGTCAAGAAGCATCAGGTGGTTATCGGTACCACCGGAAACGAGCCGGAGACCGTTATTCATCAGGGTCTCTGCAAGTACCTTTGCGTTCTTTACAATCTGTTTATTGTATTCCCTGAATGAAGGCCTGAGCGCCTCTTCGAAGCACACTGCCTTTGCGGTGATGGTGTGCATGAGCGGACCCCCTTGCATTCCGGGAAATACGGCCTTGTCGATTGCCTGTGCGTACTCTTTGTTGCACATGATTGCCCCACCGCGGGGACCACGGAGTGTCTTGTGTGTGGTGGTTGTCGTGAAATTTACGACATTGACTGAGCTCGGGTGAACACCGGTTGCACAAAGTCCGGCGATATGAGCAATGTCTGCCATGCAGTATGCCCCGACACCATCTGCGATCTCCTGGAACGCTTTAAAATCAATGGTTCTTGGGTATGCAGATGCTCCGCACACAAGCATATTTGGCTTTTCTTTTTTTGCCATCTCTTCGACAACACTGTAATCGAGCGTTTCTGTTTTTGGGTCAACTCCATATTGGGCTACTTTGTAAAATTTCCCGGTAAAGCTGACCGGTGAACCGTGGGAAAGGTGTCCCCCCTGGGTGAGCTTCATGCTCATCAGGGTATCCCCCAGGTTCATGAATGCAAAATAGACCGCCATATTCGCCTGGGTACCTGAGTGCGGCTGGACGTTTGCATGCTCTGCACCGAACAGCTTTTTCAGGCGGTCCCGTGCAAGGTTCTCCGCCATATCATAGAATTCGCAGCCTCCATAGTACCTCTTTCCCGGGTAGCCCTCAGCGTATTTGTTGGTCATTATGGATCCCATTGCCTCGAGCACTGCACGGGAAACGAGGTTTTCAGAAGCGATCAACTCAAGTCCGTTTATCTGGCGGAGCCGCTCCTTCTCGATGATATCTGCTATTTCTGGATCAGTTTTAGACAGATAGGACATATGGAAAAGCGTTCGCTTCAATCAGGTAATACCTTTTTCCCGGTTATTGAGAGAAGGTTGACCGGATCACCATCTGTATCGGCTTTTTAGAATAGTCCCTTAGTCCCTTAGGAGAGCGCGTGGAAATGAATTCATGAACCGTAGTTGTACGATTGTGCAAAACCTCACCAAATGGAAAGAAAGTAATGGAATTTTCAGGAAATAAAGCACAAACCTTTTTTCCTTATCCGGCGATCACTACTAATATTTATAAGGACTGCGCCGCACCAGTACAGTAAGGGATCATTCGGGCTCAGTCTGATGCAAAGACCAGATATCATGAGCATGAACCTGAAGAAAAGGAGAAACTGATAAGATGTTGGAAATTTCGGGAACCGGAGCTGCAACTGAAGAGCGTATTGTCGCTATTGAAAAGAAAATGAGGGATATGGAAGCACTTGTCAAGGGCTTGACACAGGAGCTTCTTGATCTCAAGTCAATCGCGATGAAAATGTCCAAACAGACCGAAGAGCGGAGCAGGCAGGAACTCAAGCGGATCCAGGCTGTTGCACAGGATGCACAGTCGCAGCCTGCCACAATGAGCGCTACTTCAGGCTCTTCAAGCACGGTCGTTATGCGAAAGGGTGCCCGTCCGTCCGATGCACCAGCAACACCACCGGAACCGTCAATGGATATGATCATGCAATCAGATGGAACCATGAAACTTGAAGAGCGGCGGGGTGACAAAAATTACATAGTTGCATCGGCAGGATACGGGCGCAATAAGAAGGGAACGTCCGTCAAGGCCAAACAGAGCGATCTTATCTATGCCGCTGAGGAAACCAAGAAGGATCCTGCAAAGAAGTAAGGAGCCGGATCTTTGCATATCACGGAACTGGAAATAGATAATTTCAAGTCTTTTTCTAAAAAGACAAAAATTCCCTTTTTAGAGGGATTTACTGTTATTTCCGGGCCTAACGGTTCGGGCAAAAGCAACATCATCGATTCAATTCTCTTTGTTCTTGCACTCTCGAGCTCCCGCAATCTACGGGCTGAAAAACTGACGGACCTGATCAACCTCAATTCCGGCAGGAATACCGCAGAGGTTGCCCTTGAATTTTCTGACGGTACGAAGATCAGAAGAAGGATCAAGCGAACGAGTAACGGGTATTACAGTTACAATTATCTTAATGAACGGCTCTGCAAACAAAGTGACATTGTCGAATACCTCGCAAGACATGGGATCATACCTCATGGATATAACGTCGTTATGCAGGGAGATGTCACCCGCATCATGGAGATGAGCGATTTTGAGCGACGTAAAATTATCGATGAGATTGCGGGTGTTTCAGAGTTCGATACCAAAAAACAGCAGTCTCTATCAGAACTTGATATCGTGAGGGAACGGATTGAACGGGAAGAACTTCTTCTGCTTGAGCTTACCCGGAGAGTTAATGATCTTAAACGTGAGCGTGAACATGCTCTCGAGTACCAGAAATGGCAAAAAGATCTCGCATTTTTCCAGAACTGTCGTGCTGTTGCCCAGCTCCATGACCGGGAAAAAGAGTTATCATCCCTCCTGCGATCAACCGAGGAGCATGGAATCCAGATTTCCCGTATTGATACTGACCGGAGTCTCGAAGAGAATGAACTCTCCTACCTGAAGGCTGACTTAAAAGACATTGATGACCTGATCAATAAAAAGAGCGGGTCTGATTATCTCAAACTTATTGCAGAACTTGAGGAGGCAAAAAGTGGGATTAAGCTCGCCGAACAGACAATTGTGAGCCTTCGTAAGGAAAAGGAAGTGAATCTTGAGGCAATCAATCGTGTCTACATGGACACCAAACGTGCTGAAGCAAGGGTAGCAGAATGCACCGATCAGATTCGTACGCTGTCTATTGACCGTACCAATATCGCCATGGAAGTTGCCGGCGCCAAAGCGCTGCTTGAAAAGTTCGAAACGGAAATCAAACAGCACGGTGAGAATAATGAAGGTGCCCGCGATAGATTATTCGCCCTGTTAAAAGATCTTGAAGAGAAGAAAGGGCAGCGATCAGAGATCCTGCACCAGCAGGACATGCTGATTGAGAAGAGCCGGATGCGTACAACGGAACTCGAGCGCCTTACCCTGCTTCTCAAACAACTTGAGGAAGAGTACACTGAAAAGCAGAACCAGCTCACGGGTAGTGAAAAGAGCGTTGGCGATCTTCTCGCCGAGAAAAAAGAGCTGGATCGCAATCTCTCGGAACTGGAAGGAGCGATGTTTGCGCAGCGGTCGTCGCTGGAACGTCTCCGTAACGAGATCCGGGAAAATGAACAGGACGCGTTTCGGCTTGAGGCAGCACAGCAGGCGAGAGGTGAATCCGGTGGCAAGGCGATTGAAGCGGTTATGGCTATGGAACATATACATGGCACGATTGCTGACCTTGGGAAAGCCCCTGCAGAGTATTCAACTGCGCTTAATATCGCTGCAGGTAACAAGCTCCAGTTTGTTGTCTGCGATGATGACCAGGTGGCAGCGGATGCCATACGGTACTTAAAAGAAGAGCGGCTGGGCAGAGTCACGTTCCTCCCGCTCAACAAATTAAAACCTCCTGTCCTTCCCCCGCTTAAAGAGCCGGGTGTTATTGATTATGCAGTTAATCTCGTAGAATACGATCCGAAATATGACCGGGCATTTGCCATTGCCCTTGGATCAACCGTTGTCATCGATACGCTGGAACGTGCCCGCAAGCTCATCGGCAAGTACCGGATGGTAACCCTGGAGGGCGAACTGCTGGACAAGAGCGGCGCGATGACGGGTGGTGCGACAAAGAAACAGGGTGGCCGGGGTTTTGGTGCTGCTGTTGATGATGAGATATTCCGCATACGTGCACACCTTGGGGAACTTTTGGGTGAAGCGGCAACGCTTGAGGCAGGGATAAAACGGCTGACCGAAGAAGTGGATACAAAGCGGACGACACGCAACGAGATAGACCAGAAGATCGCACGCTTTGGAATGTTTAATGATGAGTTTTCCCGCAGGTTCGAAGCCATAACAGTCGAGAAGCAGACCATCGGAGCGGCTGTGTCACGGCAGCAGGAAGAGACGAAGAACGGCGCTGCAGAACTCACCCTGCTCGAAGCTGAACTTGACAAAACTACGGGGACGATCAATGCGATCAACTCCCAGATAGATGAGATCAAGAAGCGTCTTGACGATACCAATATTCCGGTTCTTACCGACCAGATTGAGAAAAAGAGAAAGGAGATCGAAGAGTCGGAACGCCGGTTGCGAAACAAGGACGGGGATATCAATGATGCCCAGCGGGAGCGACAGCATTTCAATGCCCGCCTTGTCGAACTGGGTGAAGATCGCAAACGGCAGGATGAACGCAACGGGCAGATCGATTCTGATATCGCAGGATCAAACGAACAGATCACAGCGCACAAATCGCAGATAGCAGCACTAGAAGAACGGCAAAAGGAATTCTCAGGAGAGCTCGATGAATTGCGTACCAAGCGGGGTGAAGCTTCTCAGCATATCCAGGACTCTGAATTAAAGCTCATGAAGTTCGATGCCGAAAAAGAGAGGATCAGCATCCAGCTGGTGGCTCTACAGGAGCGTGCCCGGACCCTCGGCATCGAAGTGGATATGCTCAGACAGCAGGTGGGTGAGTTGGACACGAACCTTTCCCTTTCTGAGATTGAAGGGAAGATCGCAGAAGCCGATGGGGCACTGCGAAAGATCGGGGCGGTGAACATGCTCGCGATTGAAGAATATGAGAAAGTGCAACGGCAGGTCGAAGAAAGAACGGAGCGAAAAGAAACTTTGTCCCGTGAACGTACGACCCTTATTGAGAGGATAGAGAAATTTGAGCAGATGAAATATGAAGCATTCTCCACCGCTTTTCACGCGATTGACACCAATTTCCGGGAGATATTTGCCCGGCTCACGAGTGGAAGCGGGCACCTTATCCTCGAAAACGAAGAAGACCCGTTTGCCGGTGGCATGACATTTGCGGTACAACCCCGTGATAAGAAGGTGCACCTTCTTTCATCGCTGTCCGGTGGTGAAAAATCTCTTACCACGCTTGCATTTATTTTCTCTATCCAGCGATATATCCCGGCCCCCTTTTATGCATTTGATGAAGTGGACATGTCGCTTGATGGATCCAATGCCGAGCGTATCGCTTCCATGATCACCGAGCTTTCCCCCCAATCCCAGTTTGTGATTGTCTCCCTTCGCAAACCGATGATTGAAGCAGCACAACGGATCATGGGTGTTACACTGCGACCGGATAAGAGCACACTTGTTACCGGAGTAAAAGCTAATGGCTGAGCCGGCAGATAACGAATCTGGACAAAAGCCCCCTGTCATTTCTCAAAAACAGCCTGAAGTTCCAGTACCTGATGATAGTATTGAAAAAGAGCCCGGGAGTGCAACAGAAAACTCTTCAGTGCCGGGAGAACCTGAACAAACCGATCCTACCCTGCAGGGTGTTGTTGAAGATCCGGTGGAGATCCTTGTTGGTCTGGCAGAACGGGGCGAAATTGATCCATGGAATATCAACATTATTGAAGTCACCGACAGGTTCCTGTCAGAACTGGAGCGGTGCAGGCAACTCAATCTCCAGGTTTCCGGACGTACGCTCTTTTATGCCGCGACATTGCTGCGCATGAAGTCAGAGCATCTAGAACTCTTTTCAGATTCAGAAGAAGCAGGTGCGGATGAGGATGATGATTTTTTTGGTGAGAACTTTGATGTTGCACTCGATTCAGAGATTGAATACAATGGCAGACTTGGTCCTATCGAGAGGTTAGAAAACGAGATACAGCGGAGGCTCGACCGGAAGAATATGCGTAAAAGTCCAGTCACGCTCTTTGAACTGATCATTGAACTTAAAAACCTCGAAAAAGAGGAGCGCAGGCGCCGCCGCATATCGGATACCGGGGACGATTCCCTTATCTATGCCGATGATGTTGTGGGCATAGCACATGAGGAGGGGTTCCAGGAGTCGGCCATGGTGCTGCTCACGGAATACCTTGAAGGGCTGGAGATTGACGAGGAGATGACCCTTGCAGACCTCTGCCGGAAGCTCGAGTGGGGTATGCCTGAGGTGTACATCCCCCTTCTTTTTTTAGCCCACGAAGGACGTTGTTCCCTTCGCCAGGAAGAGTTCTTCGGCGATGTTTTTGTGCAGATTTGCAGGGTTGTGGGGGAGTAATCTCTGAAAAAAACATGACTCATAAAAATTACTGATATATAACCCACACATACTCAGGAATTCTTCCGGAAGTTACCTGACACATTCCTGACCTTTTTAGCCCGGGTAGCGGGTTTTAAAAAACGCAGATGCTGATTACTGTTTTTTCTGGTCGTTAAACATTCACTGCGACCGTACATTATGAGAATCGGAAGGAAATGCCAGCGTGTCTGCTAACGGTAGACAAGGTTCAATGACTGGATCCATTCTGCGGTTGTCATAACCTGCGAGAACCGCATCTGCTGGGTTACAAGGATTGCCCGGTGCAGGTCGGCATCGCGGACCGTTCCCGCTTTGTTTGTGACGGTGAGCGTCCCGGTTGCATCTGAAAGGAATTTTACCCCATATCCATTATGGAATGCCTGCCGCGCTGTTGTGTCACAGCACATCTGGGTCATGTAACCGGAAATAGTTATTGAGCTAACAGCATGCTTCCTGAGCCAGATATCAAGGCTGGTATTCGTGAAACTCCCCGGCAGGGTCTTTTCGATCAGCTCATCATGGGGTCGTTTCTTCACTTCAGGATGAAGTTCCCAAGCATAAGTCCCGTGCCGGAACGTTGCTGCATCCGGCACATGGTTCGTGTGCTGGATCACGACGACCGGGACCTGTGCAGCGTGTGCGGCATCTATCGCCTGCAGGATATTGACAAAACTTCTTGGCGGGTAAGTAACCGGCAATTTTCCGGTGAAATATTCGTTCTGGACGTCGATAACCAGTAATGCCTCTTTCATCCTTGTCTTCCCCTCAGGAATTGTATTCCTGTCAATTTCCCTCCGATAGAACTCCACCGCTTTTCCCTTGATTTCTTCCCGTTACTCACCGGTATGCAGGAAATGGAGCCTCTCATACAGTCTATTCGCACGCGGGTTATTCTTTCTTACGATGAGCTGAATGGTTGTGGTTATGGCATCTGAAAACCGGGTAAAAGGAAAAGTGTGTAATGGTTCTGCAGGTCAAAGATAGATCAAACCGCGGAGCAACGTATACGATTGACCATCCGGGTTGTTCCCTGCATGCGCGATCGCGGCATGGTATTTTCCAAAAAAAATCCCAGAGAACGTTTCACGTCAGAAAATGTCCGTGAACAACAATGCGCTTTATATGAGAACATGAGCCCGGAAGATGGGCTATGACTGGACTTCGCAGTTTCGCGCCGTGCCTTGAACAAATGCCTGAAACGAGAAAATCAGAGTTGAAACTTAAAAAATGAGGCAATCAGCAAATATTTTTTTGGTAAATAATAATCAGCCAATGGATTGAGGAGGAAAATGAGAGCTCATGCCTTGGGTAACGTTTAAGTGCTTGGGTGTGTTATTATGTGATCCACAAGATCTGATGACGAACCGACGAAAATCACCCGATGGGATGGTGTCGGTTCCGAGATAAAATCTGTGCAGGTAACAAGGTATAAATAATCCTGTAACCTACACTATAGGCCTGTGTTTAAGTAGAACAAACACGACGATAATAATCATTCCAATTACTTTTGATGGAGATCCAACAAGACCCGGCTTGACCGGAGTTGGTTCTGACGTTGATACTGGCAATGCGGAAATTTGTTTAGTAACCGCTAATTCCTTAAAACAGTTCAGACATAGTGTGCGTACATTGTACAAAATTAATTCTGGTTGATCCTGCCAGAGGCCACTGCTATCGGAGTTCGATTAAGCCATGCGAGTCGAGAGGTGCAAGACCTCGGCATACTGCTCAGTAACACGTGGACAACCTAACCTAAGGAGGGGGATAACCCCGGGAAACTGGGGATAATACCCCATAGACTATGGGTGCTGGAATGCTCTGTAGTTGAAAGGTCCGCCGCCATAGGATGGGTCTGCGGCCGATTAGGTTGTTGTTGGGGTAACGGCCCAACAAGCCT
>JAPKXT010000207.1 GCA_026394695.1 Methanoregula sp. | reverse complement strand
GGGATGCCGGTCAGGCCCGGTAAATCTGCGACGGAGAGGTAAAATACGGGGATACCGGTGAAGGAAAAAGAGCGCAGTGACCCTGATCCCGTGCAGGACAGCGGTGAATCCCGAATCAGCCAGGAAGAGCGGCTGGCACATTTCATCCGGATGCTTTCCGATGAGGATGAAGGAAAACGGTGGAAGGCCGCCGAGTCGTTGGGAAGGATGAGGGAGCCAGGTGCAGTGGAATCACTCATCGAAACACTCTGGGATGATGATTCCCGGGTCAGACTGAAAGCAGCCTGGGCACTGGGTCGGATCGGGGATATACGGGCAACAGGTCCGCTCCGGCGCCTGTACCGGATGGAAAATGAGGGGGGCCGGGAAATTATTACCGAAGCGATTGAAGCGATCAATCCCCCATTGGGCCAGCAATAATAACCCCATTATCAGAGATCCGCTTTCAGCCAGCCGAAACCATCTGAAGGGCAAATCGGTAACCATACCGCAGGATCAAACGGTTCCAAAGACAGTTTTATCGACTTTGCCAGTGTATAGCAATTCAGGAAATACCGGCATGGCGGATATCGAGTCATTGTATAAAAAGGAGGACGGAAGGATCCTGATCGAGATCAAACTCTCATCAGTCATGCAGCTCTTCAACTCGTTCGATCCCGCACCGTTCCATGAAAAAGAACTCGACTCTGCTGCAGAACATTACATTGTCGACACTGTCAGCGACTTTCCCAAAAAAACCCGGTTTAAGATCATCATTTACCTTCCTCCCGATATCGCCACTACTGAGCGGGCAATGAAGATCCCCGCCGCGATCCATAATCATTTCCAGTACAAGATGCTCGTCTCAGAACGGAAATTCCGTTCCCATTTCCGTCATGGCAGGAGCACCCTTCTCATCGGGCTTACATTCCTCACGATAGCGCTGGTAGCCCGGCAGCTTGTTTCAGTTCTGGAAAATCATATTCTCGCCCAGATCTTTGCCGACGCACTCCTGATTATCGGCTGGGCTGCCATGTGGGAACCAATCACCGTCATCCTCTACGAACTCTGGCCTATCCTCCAGATGAAAAAAACCTACGAAAAGATCAGTTCAATGGATATCGAAATCCTTTCCTCAACGTGAAATTTCAGGGAAGATGATGTTCTGATTTCAGCCATGAAACAATGGATTGTGTTCGTTCTGATGGCGTATTTTGGACATTCACTTCGCCATTTGACATCAGTGATGTGAAGATTTGACGAACCGCCGCGCCGTGGGATGGGCTATACCCTCCCTCCAGCACCAGTGCAAGAGGGACACCTGCAGCCCGTGCAATCATCCGGGTCAGGGGCTCAAAATCCTGTGGCCGGATATTCATCATTCCAATCGGATCATCAAAGAGAATATCCTGCCCGGCCGAAACGATCATTACATCGGGGGAAAAACGCTCGATTGCAGGGACAAAGATTTCAGAAAAAACAAACTGGTAATCGGCAATAGTCGATCCTGCCTGTAGCGGTGCATTTATGGTATATCCCTTGCCGTCTCCTACGCCAACTTCATCGACCGTGCCGGAATACGGGAATACATGTTCCTGGTGTACTGAACAATAGAGCACCCGGTCAGTACCATAAAAACTGTTCTGCGTTCCGTTCCCATGGTGGACATCCCAGTCAACAATCGCAATGGTATCAGCGTATTCCAGGGCTTTTTTTGCAGCAACAGCCACGTTATTGATCAGGCAAAATCCCATAGCACGGTCAAACTCTGCATGGTGACCGGGTGGGCGCACAAGGGCAAAACAGTGTTCACCTTCCAGGGATCGCTCCACCGCAGCGATCGCGGCGCCGGCAGCATGCAGGGCAGCATCAAAGGAACGGTGGGTGATATAGGTATCCGGGTTCAGCCAGCCGAGAGTGGCAGTCGCTGAACACCGCTGCTCAAGCCATGCGAGATACCAAGGGTCATGGACACGTTGAACATCCTCAGGT
>JAPKXT010000107.1 GCA_026394695.1 Methanoregula sp. | reverse complement strand
ACTGGTTGTTCATTACCTCGAGCCGTTCGATAAGACACTTATGGTCATCGATAGTCAGAAGAAGTTCTGGCAGGAGCATGACATCGGGGCGCTTCCCAAGGATCTGTTATTGCGGATACGTGAACTTGGTATCATTCAAGTTATCGAATCCAAGGATGAAGAGATCTACGAATCGCATAAAAATTTTCAGGAAATCATTTTAAACTCCAGATCCGTCCGGGGTATAACTCACATGGTCCATCCGATATATCCTGATCTTTTTTTGGGCCTGGCAAGGAAAGGGGCCCAAACGGGACTTATTCTGACCTCGAAAGCATATAATATCGTGAAAATTAAGTACCGCTCACAGCTCTCCGACTGGTTGGGCTATCCCAATTCGAGTATGTACGTTCTGGATGAAGATATCAAGTTCTCATTTATCGTCACCGACACGTACCTCTCACTGACCCTTTTCTATCACAACGGGGTCTTTGATTCAAAACGGGATCTGATAAGTTCAGACCCGTCTGCATTGGAGTGGGGGGGAGACCTTTTTGCTTATTATATGAAACGTTCGCAAAAAATTGAGACGTTAGGAGAAGAACCCGGCAAGAACTGACCTGCTGATAAGGGCGAGAGGGATCTCTCCAGCGACCATGATCACCCTGAAATACTTCTTTATTCCCACGGCATGTTTTTCGAATGAAATTGAGTAAACTGAGATAAAGGTAATCCCAAAAAGGAAACTGCAGAAGAGGATAGCCACTTCGGGACGTATCTTTCCCACCATAACAGAAACTGCCATTATGGTATGGAGAAGGATGCAGACCCCCAGCAGTAATCTCCTTGTTATGGGTTCCCCCAAGTATATCGGTAATGTTCTGATCCCGGCTCGCAGATCCCCTTCCACATCCTTGAAATCGAACAGGGTCGAATTGATGAATAACTTGAGACCAAAAAATAAAAAAATGGAGACCAGAGTGAGAGTATCCGAATTCCAGCGACTCACTATCAGTGCAATGCTCCCCCCCCACGTGAGGCCGATGACTGCATTCTTCCTTCCCGTTCCTCCTTTCAGCTTCAGCGAATACGTCCTGAACGATATACCCTGGGAATAGATATAGCCGGTAACGAGAGGAAATAAGGATGCAAGATAGATATTTTCGCGGGCGAGGAGGATAAACCCGGTAAAAAATGCACCGATACATGCCAAAATACCGATGCGCTTGTTTGCACCAATGAGCTCGCTCCGGTTTATCGCATCTTCTTCGCAGCCGAGAGCGCGATCGAGAGTGTAGGTAGCGTACACAATCATTCCGTAGGCAAAATATACTCCTATGAGGGGATCGAGACCTGCAAAAAGAAATGCGACATGTAACCTGAGAATTCCGGAAATCGCAACAACTGTAGAGGAGTTCAGGAGATGCAGTGTTGAATAATAACGTGTGTTCACACTTAAAAATCCTGAAAGGAACTCTTATTTTAACCGCGAGTATTTTTTTAACACCATTAAAATTTTTAATCGCGTTAAAATCGTACTGACAGATAGCAATATACTGTTTTATCCGAATAAGTGCATGGTGGGGATCATTATAAAGGCACTAATGATTTCAAACAGAAAAACAACCGCACAATCGCCCGCAGTCTCCGCTCATCCCGACGGACTCCTTATCATGCGGCATGAGTCCGTAATGGAAATAATTCAACTGGCAGAGGAATCCCACAGAGGATATTTCCGGATGTGTCATTCACCAGCGATACCGCAAGCTCAATAGAAACCCTCAGCTTTAACCGGTCAACACTGTATTATCGTATTCCAAGATTGAGCACGGGCATAATTGCAGGTTTGAAAAATCCGGAATTCTGCATATAACCCGCTCGTAATTATCATATGACAGCTACCACAGCACCCAGTAAGTGCTCACCGGGAAACAGCGAAGATATCGCAGAAACGGATGCACCCGAGTCGAAAGAGAAAGTGGATTTTTTAAGCAGGATTATCCATAGTTCCCCGATCCCTCAGTTCGCCATTGACAGGAACCACCGGGTCATTGTATGGAACCGGGCGCTTGAGGAGTTCGGCGGGATCAGGGCTGCAGATATCATCGGTACAAACCAGCAGTGGAAGGTGTTCTACGATGCAGAACGCCCATGCCTCGCTGATATTCTGGTAGACGGTGCAATAAATAAACTTCCGTCGTGGTACCAGGGAAAGTATTGCAAATCCAGATTTGTCGATGACGCTTACGAAGCCACTGACTTCTTCCCGAAAATGGGTGCATCGGGAAAATGGCTGTCTTTTACTGCTGCACCGATAAGAGATTTAAGAGGCAGGATCATCGGAGCAATCGAAATACTCGAAGATATCACCGGACGTAAAAAGGCAGAGAGGGATATCATAAAATTCCGCGAGTGCCATGAGCGTAAAGTGATCGAGCGGACTGCCGAGATCTCTGATATCAACCAGAAACTTATTGCCGAGATCGCCATACGGGTAGACGCGGAAAAACAACTCACTAAAACTGTTGGTGAGAAAGAAGTCCTGATCAAGGAAGTCCACCACCGGGTGAAAAATAACCTCCAGATCATCATCTCCCTCTTAAACCTCCAGTCACGGTACATGACGGATGAGACAACTCTTTCTGCATTCCGGGAGAGCCAGAACCGTATCAAGGCGATGGCACGTGTCCACGAAAAACTGTACCAGTCCACGGACGTCTCGAAGATCAACCTTGACAATTATATCCGGTTCCTTGGCGACAACCTGTTACAGTTCTTCGGCATGAAAGGAAAGGGTATCACGTTCACTACGGATATCCGGGATAT
>JAPKXT010000128.1 GCA_026394695.1 Methanoregula sp. | reverse complement strand
TCTTCATCAGGGCTGCTGATCCTGCAATTGCTTCGGGCAGGCGTTTTCTCTCAAGTACCAGCAGCGGGACGACGAACAGGGTCAGGACAACCAGGAGCAGGTTGATTCCTGAAAGGATCAGCGTAAAGGTGAGCCCGTTCTGGATAGCAAATGTCCCGGCGATGGGGCCGATATGGTAGAATTCCGGCAGGAGAATGAAACCGAAGGGGAACTGATGGAACAGAGGATACAAAGCCATAGTGATCTGTATATACCCGAAATACAAGGCGGAAATGAAGAGACCGGTACCGAGAGACGCCACGATCACCGACCAGTCCGCAAGGGGTCTCAGGTACTGCTTTGTCCGGGACAGCCCTTGCCGGAAGGATACAGGTCTGCCCTCTTCTGGCGAAGTACTTATGACAAGCCCGGCCAGAAGGACGTTCAGGCAGAATACCGTAACGAGCTCGATAGCAAACGTCAGGATAAGCCAGCGCGGGAAATCAATTGCATCGTACGGATAGGTACCAAGAAGATGAAGCACGTATTGGGCGATGAACATGAATGCCATCACGACACCGGTCAAGACAGAGAACCAGAGCAGATGCCTGTTCCGGATCAGGGTTTTTGTACCCGACAGGGCGACTCCAATCCCTCGATTGATCCGTCCCGATCCCCCGGCCCCGCCATCAGGCTGAGCGGAATGCATTGTTTCAGGCGGGACCATAAGGACCGCCGGTGCTGTACGCATGGCCGGTGCATTCGGGCACCAGCCGAGGTTCGACCTGATTATTTCTGTGATCTGCATACTTTTTCTTTCCTGATTAGAGAAGGGGAGCATATTCATCGGGAATTTCATGGACTCTTTCACCTAACAGGTCCCGAAGGGTCAGTCTGAGTTCTGGCGAGAACGGTGTAATGACCATAACTCTCTTTTTCCCTGTTGTGACCACTACCTGGTAATTAACACGGTACCCGGCATTTGCGGGTTCGGCAGGATACATGCTAAATGGAAACAGGAGCCCGGAAAAACGACCGGAACTGCTTACCCAGATTATTGTGACCTCGTTGATCGTGTCCAGAGGAATCGCATTCGTATCATGTTCCGCAATAAATACTTTATCAGGATCTTTCTCACGATACTGAAGTACGAGACTATCCAGTCGTTCCAGTATCACGGAATCACTGTCACGGGGGAACAATTGTCTCATCGCCGGCTTAGCCTGTTTGGGTACTTTAGCAGATTCTGCGTTATCCTGATTTGCCTGGAGGGATGCATGCGGGACGGGCATGATGATCATCATTGAATTAGTTATGAACATCAGGCACCAGCGATTTTTCCGATTATGGCCGGTCTTTTCAAGACAGGAAGTTACGTGACGAAAGGGGCCTTTGAACGACAAACTATCTGCTTTCGTGACCGGTTTTCCGTCCGGACACCAGCCCAGATCCTGTTTCAGCGGCGATCCAAACTTCATCCCATCGCCTTCACTTTTGTAAACAGTTCTTCTGCCATTTTTGTCGGATCAGCGGTCTTCTCAATCCTGATGCTGAGCTCGGTTGCATAATCCCAGAGCAGTTCGATACAATCG
>JAPKXT010000102.1 GCA_026394695.1 Methanoregula sp. | reverse complement strand
ATAATCTGCATACGGGAGGGGGTTGCACCATCGTATTTGAGGTTAAACTGAACCTCTCTTCTGGATAAAAGCTCATTTCTTTTATCGCTGGTGATCTCAAAGTCCATCGATATCCTGTAATTATTGGAAACCGGGTTATTTATAATATGAGCCTCACATGGAGTGCAGGAAAATATCCTCAAAATGGGATTGCATGGTATTCCAGGGAAAAAATGAAAATTCACTCATCAGAGCGGATAAAATGACTCAAAAAGTTGCAGGCAGTCTCTTTTGCTGCACAGTCTACCGTACGGAGCACTACTCCCTGATGTGGCTGTCCGTATAACACGATTGCGCCGTCAGGAGCAGCGATCACCAGAGGAATAACCGCAAGATCCTCCTCACCATCAACCATGACCGTAACCGGTGGATGCATGACAGCATGATTAAGTGCGTGGATCAGGTCATCGGTCAATGTACCGGCTGGATTTTTCACTCTGATACACTCACCCCGAAGCACCGGCATCCGTAAACAAGGTGAGCGCATGGTATAACCATCAACAACAGCAATGGCCGGGGTGATGCCCCTCTTCTGGAGGTTGTGGGTAACAACATCTCCGACAGCGTATACAATGCTGTGGGTGATTTTTGGGATTATCTCATCAATGTTCCGGTACAGTTCCCCAAAGGGTTCCTGGAAAAGCTTCCGGTGCTCTTCGGGAAGAGTAAGCATCAGCGGACCTTAAGCGCGTAGCGGCCCGGAAGTTTGATATTCATCCGTTTTGCGACTTCAGAATTTTCCGGATCGATAATGACAAGATAACCAGACCAGTCCTCACTCAGATTTGTCGTGCCACAGATTACGCAGTTTTCGCCATCCACTACACGGTGGCAGTCACGGCAGACTTTTCCCTGCTTTTTCTTATTCGCCGGAGGCATGCTCCTTCCTCTTGGTCTTGCCTTTTTCCTTTACTGCCTCTTTTGGTGCAGTGGAGGATTTCTGGTCTTTCTCTTTCTCCTTGTTCATCTCCTCTTCAAGCCAGAGTGCAGTGCCAAGTCCTGCCTGTCGCATGGTGAGCCCGATCTTGCTGTCACGAGGCTCTCTCTCGTTTAATGAAAGAGTCACTACACGGACACGAACTACATCTCCAACCCCGATGAACCGTTTGGACTCCTGGCAGATAAGCCGGGCGTTCTTCTCATCGTAGTTAATATACTCGTCAGAGATCTGGCTTACATGCAGCATCGCATCAATGGGACCGAGGCTGACAAATGCCCCAAAACTTGTTGTCTCAACAACAAGTCCCTCAATGACTTCCTGCAGTGCAAGACGGATTACCATAGCTTCAAATTTTACGTCGTAATAAACGCCGCCGTCACCGGGCACAAGTTCACCCTCACCGACATCCATGACTTTCGTCACGCAGATGAAGATCCCGATCTCCTTATCAATGCTGCCTTCAAGCTGCTCCTGCAGGACCTCAAGAATCACTTTTTCAAGTTTATCGCCCAGTCGCTGGGGTGGTACCCGCACCTTGTCCTCAAGCATCAACCTATGATACATATATTACCTCCGCATTATCTCCAGTTTTTTCTGCTTTCTCATTGATATCACACCGATACCACGTGCAAACAGTGCATCCCTTATACGCCTGTCATTGGTAACTACCATGCATGCATTCCGGGCTGCATATTCAATCATCTGTGCGTCGACCGATTCTGATTTCAGATCCCCGCTTTCCACGATAGTACACTTCTCACCCAGTACTAGACCGTGCCTTGCCGCGGCACCGTCACGTCCTTTTGCTAATGAGAGCCCGGACAGCTCCCGGATAACACCCGATAGCACTATCGGCTCAAATGCACCGAGAAGTGTGCATAGCTCATCGAAGAGATCGATCTGGAACTGCGCCGGCATCATGAGTGCGTTGGCGTCCAGAAGGATCTTCACTCGATCAACACACCCATCCCGATTAAGCGCCAGCGTGCTCCCACCTGCCGGCTGATGGCGATCTTTGAACCCAGTTCTGCACATACAGGTCGCTTCAGCTGAATCTCAATGGTGTCCTTCTTTGTATTACTGATCACACCTACAGTTACCGCGGTTCCCACCGAGAGCATCAACGGCTCACTGTGTTTCAGCGGTTCAATAATGAGCTCACTTGTGGCACCAACGACCCGCTCCATGAGTGTCACACGACACCGGATTTTGTCCCATACCTGGGGAAGTTTACCAGCGTGACCCAGTACCTGGCCGGCAAGCGCGTCGCTTTTCGTCAGAGCAGGGTCGAGTCGTGTTCCAACACCAAGGAGTCCCCCGGGAGTTGCTTCAGTGACTTTGCTGGAACCGGCATTGATCGAGGTTACTGTCGTAGTGATGGGAATCCATTTTATCCTGTTTTCAATCTGGGTTTGTCTCCCTGGTCGGATTTCGATATCGTCACCTTCGCGGAGGATGCCCCGAATAAGAGACCCTCCGACGACGCCACCTTTAACCTCCTTCCAGTTGCATCCTGGTTTGTTCACATCAAACGACCGGGCAATAAGCATTACAGGTTCGGTGTCCGGATCCCTCACAGGTTCAGGAATTGTCTGGTCGAGCGCCTGGACGAGAGCGCCGATATTGATTCCTTTCTGCGAAGAAACCGGAATGATCGGAGCGTTCTCAGCGATTGTCCCTTTAATGAAATTTTTTATCTCGTGGTAGTTGTCGATGGCCTCTTTCTGGCTGACCACATCGATCTTGCTCTGGACTATCACGATATTTTTTATACCAACGAGCTCCAGCGCCATTAAATGCTCTTTTGTCTGCGGCTGAGGGCACTTCTCGCTTGAAGCAATGACAAGCATCGCCCCGTCCATCAATGCAGAGCCGGAAAGCATCGTCGCCATGAG
>JAPKXT010000129.1 GCA_026394695.1 Methanoregula sp. | reverse complement strand
CCGGGTTCCCCAATCAGGATCGGGTTGTTTTTCGTTCTCCGGGAAAGGATCTGGAGCACCCGGCGGATCTCCTCGTCACGGCCGATGACCGGGTCGAGTTTCCCGGTACGGGCAAGATCATTCAGGTTCCGAGCAAACCTGTTCAGGGAATCATAGGTCTCTTCCGCATCCTGGCTGTTCACTGTCGAACCTTTCCGAAATTGGCGTATGGCAGTTTTCAGGTCTTTCTCCGTAACTCCGTTCTCCTTCAGCAGCCGTGAGGTTCGGTCGTTCACCGAAAGAATTCCTAGGAGAAGATGCTCTATGGGGACATATTCATCCTTAAATTCGTGGGAAAATTCGGTGGCTTTCTGCAGGGCTTTTATGGCATCATTTGATAGGTGCTGCTCCCCGCCGGTGACTTTGGGATACGAATCGAGGATCCTGTCGAGTGCAGGTGTGAAAGTATCAAGGTTCACATTCAGTTTCTTCAGAAGGGAAGGAATGAAATTCTCTTCAACCAGTAGCATCCCCTTCAGTACATGCGAAGTCTCGATGGCCTGGTTCTGTTGTGCCGCTGCAATTTCTATTGCTTTCTCTACGGTTTTCTGTGATTTGATGGTGAATTTGTCGAAATTCATGGTGTTGGCCATACTCGTAAACCTCCATTTTGATTTACCATAGGTTAGTGTTAAATTCTATATAAAATATTTGTTTGTTACAGTATCAAAAAAAATGAATTATTATCAAAAATTTTTCTTTGAATAAAAAGATAACAATTCACGAAACTCATCAGTGCTTTTTTGAATCATTTCAAATGATTTTTTCTTCCAGTAAATCTGGTCCTTGAGCTCCTCATAATGCTGAGCAATTTCAGAATCAACACCTAGTCTTCTCTTCAGAATATCAACTTGGTCAAGGAGATTAACAGCTTGGAAAAGTACTTCACGTTTTGCTTGTGTATACAATAGGTCCCAGGATTTTTGCTCATATTTTTCAAAATCTGCACTATCAAGGGATCCTTTCATTTTTTCAAGAACAATATCAAAATGTTTTTTTGAGATTTTTATGGTCTCTATCTTGCGGTCCTCATTTCTCGTTAATTCGTCAATCACAATTGCCTTTACTTCACGTACAAGAGATTCCAAATCAGCCCCGACAAAAAAGGGAGTTTTTTTCGCCAGTTCGATGATTTCGACATCGCTATCAAGAACCTCTTCAATGTCTTTGAGATACAATCTAATAATTGCAATTCTCGCTTCTTCATCAGGAGGTGGGATGAATAAATGTTTTTCCAACCTGCCTGGTCGTAGGAGTGCAGGATCAAGTAAATCAGGTCGGTTTGTTGCACCGATAACAAATACATCCTTTAATTCCTCAATTCCATCTAATTCGGTTAAGAACTGACTCATTACGCTCTCCGTAACGTGAGTTGAATCACTAATTGTGCCTCTTTTAGGAAACATCGAATCGATTTCATCAAAAAATAAGATACAGGGTGCGGACTGCCTAGCCTTTTTGAATGCTTCACGGACATGTTTTTCAGAATCGCCAACACCTTTTGATAATAATTCGGGGCCTTTTATTGAGATAAAATTGATACGTCTTTTACTGGCAATACCTTTTACAAGCAGCGTCTTTCCTGTACCCGGTGGACCAAATAATAAAATCCCTTTCGGAGGTGTATAGTTTAACTTTTCATAGATTTGTGGGAAGTTTAACCTACCCTCAATTGTTTTAATAAGGGTATCTTTTATTTCATCTAGACCAGCGATATTTTCCCAAGGAACATCAGGAATTTCAATACGGACTTCCCGTAATGCACTAGGTAGAACGATTTTTCTGGCTGAATCAAAATCACTTTTAGTAAGTTTAAGTTGTTGTATTATTTCGTCAGGGATTTCTTTGTCAATATCGATCAAAGGAATAATTTTCCTTATCGCATTCATTGCTGCTTCTTTAACAAGAAGCGCAATATCAGCACCAACAAATCCAAAGGTTGTTTCTGCAAGATCATCAAGGTCTATATCCTTATCAAGGGGAACTCCCCGTGTATGAACCTTGAAAATTTCAAGACGTCCCGTTTTGTCAGGAATTCCAATTTCAATCTCTCGGTCAAATCTCCCACCGCGTCGTAGTGCCGGGTCAATTGAGTTTAGCAAATTCGTTGCAGCGATGACAATCACCTGACCCCGTCCGGTCAGTCCATCCATAAGCGTAAGAAGTTGTGCTACTACACGACGTTCAACTTCCCCATGTACCTCTTCGCGTTTTGGAGCGATCGAGTCGATTTCATCAATAAAAATAATGGAGGGAGCATGTTCCTCTGCATCATGAAATTTATCCCGCAATGCCTTTTCACTATCACCATAAAATTTGCTCATAATCTCGGGACCGGAGAGTGTGATAAAATAAGCATCCACCTCATTTGCAACCGCTTTTGCAATCAGTGTCTTGCCAGATCCCGGCGTTCCGAAGAAAAGTACACCTTTAGGAGGTTTTATCCCCAATTTTTCAAAAAGCTCCGGATGCCTCATCGGGAGTTCGATCAACTCACGGACAAGCTGAAGTTCCCGCGCAAGGCCCCCGATGTCCTCGTAGTGGATGTCAGAGACTTCCTTTTTCCCCTCTTCTGGATTGTAAGGCTCCATTTTGAGTTCAATGTCGGTTTCATCCGAAACAATTGCAATTCCTTTTGGTAAAACTTTGGCAATGACAAAAGTGATGGAATTCCCCATCACATTTATCCGCTGTGTCTGGCCTTCAAACACTGCCCGCCCGCGCAAGAGTCGTAAAAGATACTGTTCCCCACCAACAAGGCGTATTGGTTGTGTGGGCTGGATCACTATCTTCTTAGCATATTCTGCCACGTATTTCCGAATCTGAACCTTTTCATCAATACCGGAACTCAAGTTGCCACGGATATATCCATCAATACTGATGATGCTGTAACCGTTATCCTGCTGGAATCCGGGCCAGACTATTGCAGCAGCTTTCTTTTTACCCTGTATCTCGATTACATCACCAGAGACCAGGCCGAGCTTTTTCATAACCTCCGGGTTCACCCTTGCAATGCCCTTCCCGGCATCCTCATGAGCAGCTTCCTTAACGGTGACCTCTGCAAATTCTTTCTCTGTCATTGCATACTATCCTGATTATTTTAGATTTACCGTAAGTTAGTGCACAATTCTATTTATTATAGTTCTTGAGTCCAAAGCCATCCTCCTGCCTTTCCTGA
This sequence comes from Methanoregula sp., assembly GCA_026394695.1. Lineage (GTDB taxonomy): Archaea > Halobacteriota > Methanomicrobia > Methanomicrobiales > Methanospirillaceae > Methanoregula. The sequence goes on along the minus strand of JAPKXT010000129.1, from coordinate 22,270 downwards.
ACCTCTCGGTCAATCTGTGAAAGTATGATACAATTACAAAACTCAAAAAATTTTTTCTTAATTCAAATCAACTTTACTTGTTTACTTAACAAGCCAGATTTAGTCCAGAATTGAAAAACCGAGTCTTTATCTGGTCTTTACCGCAACGTGTATGGTATGAGTATTGTCACAGATGCCAGGAGTGGCATCGTCACGGAAGAGATGAAGTTCGTCGCAGCCCGTGAAGGAGTCACTGAAGATTTCGTCAGGCGCGGGGTGGCAGAAGGACACATTGTCATCCCCGTTTCCCCGTACAGGAAAGTCAAAATATGCGGTATTGGCGAAGGGCTGCGTACCAAGGTGAATGCATCCATTGGTACATCAACAGATATTGTTGACATCCCCATGGAACTTGAAAAAGCACGGCAGGCAGAGCTTGCCGGTGCTGATACCCTGATTGAACTCTCGACGGGTGGAGACTTTATCGAGATCCGTAAGCAGGTAATAGCCAATACACAACTTTCTGTAGGGTGTGTGCCTCTGTACCAGGCATTCATCGAAGCAGCCCAAAAAGATGGTGCAGTCGTCAACATGAAGGAAGATGACCTGTTCCGGATCACTGCAGAACAGGCAAAACTCGGGACTAACTTCATGGCCATCCATACCGGTATCAACTGGGAAACGGTCAAACGTCTACGGAACCAGGGACGGCATGCAGGACTTGTATCCCGTGGAGGTGCATTCATGACCGCATGGATGCTCCATAATGAAAAAGAAAATCCCCTCTATTCTGAATTCGATTACCTGCTCGAGATCATGAAGGAGCATGAGGTCACCCTCTCGATGGGCAACGGAATGAGGGCAGGCGCGATTCACGATGCTACCGATCGGGCTGCCGTTCAGGAACTTCTTATCAACGCCGAACTTGCTGATAAAGCACATAATGAGGGTGTCCAGGTGATTGTAGAAGGGCCGGGACATGTTCCTATCGATGAGATCGCCGCAAATGTCACGCTCATGAAACGCGTCACGAACAATAAACCGTTTTACATGCTCGGGCCAATTGTAACGGACATTGCACCCGGTTATGATGACCGTGTCGCCGCTATCGGCGCAGCGATCTCATCATCATTAGGTGCGGATTTCATCTGTTATGTGACCCCTGCAGAGCATCTTGCACTCCCGACTCCAGAGGAAGTCTATGAAGGAGTTATCAGCTCAAGGATCGCTGCCCATGTCGGTGATATGATAAAACTGAAAAAGACCCGCAGCGCGGATCTTGAAATTGGACATGCACGCCGTGATCTTGACTGGGAGCGCCAGTTTGCCGTGGCCATAAATCCTGCCCGGGCACGTGCTATACGCAAGGAGCGGATGCCTGCCGATACTGACGGGTGCACAATGTGCGGGGATTACTGTGCAATCAAGATTGTAAACCGGTATTTTAAGTTCTGACCTTTCATATCCCTTTTTTATCACATTTTTATCACACTATCACGCAGTATTCTTCCTGCCGTGAAGGGACAACATCAGGATTATTGGATAGATGCGTCCAATAGTAGTACTGATATCATGCCGGATGTTTCCCCCCCTACAGATAAAAAAATGCTGCGGGATCATGCCCGCGCGCTGAGATCCTCCCTTTCACCGGTAGAGATTTTAGAGAAAAGCGGGCGCATCTGCAGGAATGTGCTGGAGGTGCTTGACGGGACAAACCCGCTTATGGTCTATGCATCAAAACCGCCCGAAGTAAATACACAGGCGCTTATCGGACTGCTAATCGCACAGGGAAAAACCGTTGTCGTCCCGATCATCGAGAAAGACACAAAAACGCTGCGCCTCTCGTACCTTGACGACCCCTCGGTTTTACAGGAAAGCACATTTCACGTGCCCGAACCTGTCGGCCATGAACTGCCGGCACGGGCATCGGATGTGAAAGCGGTGATCATCCCCATGCTTGCATTTGATAAAAAAGGAAACCGTCTCGGCTATGGCTCCGGCTATTATGACCGGTTCCTCTCATCACATCCCCACCTCACGAGGATCGGGCTTGCGTTTGCCTGTCAGGAATGTAAGGAGATCCCGGCCGATCCAACCGATGCCGGCATGGATATAATCGTAACGGATACCAGTATCATTCACTGCGGGTGCCGGTAAGCAGACATATTCATGATATTCTGTAATAACAGCTCAATACCATCAAATAATCTCCGTACTAAAATAATCCGGCACGGTGATCCTATCAAACTGAATTTCGGTGGATTTGTTCCTCTCTCAACGGTGGACTGGCGGGGCAGATCGGTCTGTACGGTTTTTTTGCGGGGGTGTCCGCTCCGCTGCTCCTACTGCCAGAATGAGGAAATACAAGCAGGAGAGGATTGGCGTGAAATCAAAGAAGTTTTTGAGATGATAGATTCCTCCTTACCATTTATCAGCGGGGTTATTTTTTCCGGCGGTGAACCGACCATGCAGAAGGAAGGATTGATCATTCTTGCACAGTATGTGAAAAAACTGAACCTGGCAGTCGGAATACAAACAAATGGTTTTTTTCCTGATACCCTTGAATCATTACTATCGAAAGAATTGGCAGATAAAATTGCAATTGATTATAAAACAACCTGGGAAGGATATTCCGGTACAATTGGCGGTTATTACCCGGTAGTTAAAGATAATTATGAGAGAACTGTGCTAAAATCAATTGGCATCTGTAAAAAAGCATACGAAAAGAAAGCGCTGGATGAATTTGAAGTAGTTTTTACGATTTTTTATGAGAATCAGGAATATATCATGGAAATTTCCAAAAAAATTGGAGACGTCCCTCTGGTCCTTCAGCAAGGTGAGCATAAGATGCCGGTACTGCGGAATACAGCATCTGAAATGACCCATGGGGAATATATTCACAACAAACGAATACAACAGGAAGAGCACCCACCACTAAAACTGAATGAAATTAAAGAAATCGCTGAAAAATTGGATAAACCTATACGTATTCGGACACGCGAAACTGGAGAGGTATCATATGCAGGTCATCGGCGTCGTCGGGCTTCCCGCAAGCGGTAAAAGTGAGTTTTCAAAGATTGCAGCAGCGAGAGGCATTCCGGTGGTGGTAATGGGAGATATGATCCGGAATGCGGTAAATAGCGAGGGAATGGACCCGACGGACAAAAACCTTGGTGCACTAGCAAACAGACTTCGTGCAAAGCGGGGCATGGACGCGATCGCACAACTCTGTGTGCCGGAGATCCAGCGTCAGACTACACCGATCGTACTTGTTGACGGCATACGGGGAGATGCAGAAGTGACCTTGTTCCGCAGGGTTTTTCCCGGTTTTACGCTCATCAGCATAGACTCATCGTTTGAAATCCGGCTGGCACGGATCAAGGCTCGTGGCCGGTCGGATGATTTTTCATCGGCTGATGAACTCCACACGCGGGATGAGCGTGAACTGGGCTGGGGGCTGGGTAACGCACTGAACGATGCGGATGTGCACCTTTCCAATGAGGGGACCCTTGCAGAGTTTAGTGCAGCGGTACATTCCTTCTTTAAAACCCGGGAGCATGATTCATGACGCTAAAACCCTATTTCTCTTCCTCTGCAAAGGTATGGGATGATATTTCATGGGTTTATGGCATAAAAGAGGCAGGCTATTCAGGGTGGGAGATTGTCGGCGACGGGAATTACCAGCTGACAAATCCTGACTGCTTTTTAAAAATACAGGAGGTGATCGCGGCCACGCGGCTGGGAGTCACGGTACATGCACCGTATGGTGACCTGAACCTCGCTACATTGAACGACCCGATCTGGCGTGAATCGATACGGCAGGTCTGCACCTGTATCGAACATGCGTCGGTACTCACTGACCGGGTGACTATCCATCCCGGTTACCTGTCCCCCGTGGGAAAACTCCTGCCCCGGAAGGCCTGGGATCTCCAGAAGGAAGCGCTCATACAGATCGGGAAGTGTGCGGTTGAGCATTCGGTGCTTGCATGTCTTGAAAATATGATCGGTATCAGGGAATTCCTCTGCCGGGATCCCGAAGAACTCATCGGTATGACAGAAGGAATCGAGGGGATCGGTATGACCTTTGACTTCGGGCATGCACATACAATGGGAAAAGTAGAGGATTTTTTACGGTATGCCGGAAAAGCGGATCACGTTCACATTCATGACAACCGGGGCATGTCTGATGAACATCTTGCACTCGGGGATGGATCAATTAACTGGCCGGTCGTCGGGAAGACCATTGCCGCACAGTATAATGGTGTGATTGTTATAGAAGGCAGGTCCATTGAAGAAGCAGGGAAAAGTCTCGCGGTATTCAGGAGATATTTTGTATGAGCGGTGAGACCCTGCATGTCTATTTCCTCGGGACCGCCGGGGCACTCCCGACTCCCCAGCGCAACCCGCCCTGCATCATGCTCCGTCGTGGTTCTGATACGCTTCTCTTTGACTGTGGTGAAGGCGCCCAGCAGCAGATGATGCGTTCGCGGTGTGGTTTTCTGGTGAATGCGGTGTTTATCTCTCACTGGCATGCCGACCACTTTCTCGGCCTCTTTGGTCTTGTCCAGACCATGTCATTTAACGGGCGGACCGAACCGCTCACCATTTATGGCCCGGAATGGGTGCATGAGTTTGTTGCGGTCCTCAAACAGGTCGCACGGTTCAATCTCAAATTTTCCCTGGAGGCGGTTGAGCTGGCACCGGGTTCCTGGGTCCGGTTTGACGGCTATACCATCACGGCCTTTGCGGTAAAACATGGTCTTCCCTCTCTTGGCTATGTGCTGGAAGAAGATTCCCGCCCGGGCCGGTTCAACCGCGATCAGGCGATCGCCCTCGGAGTCCCGCCCGGCCCGCTCTTTGGAAGACTCCAGCGGGGGGAGAGCATCAGGATTGGAATTGGTGATGATATCCGTGAGATCCTCCCGGAACAGGTGATGGGGGTCCCCCGACCCGGCCGCAAGGTTGTCTATACCGGGGATACCCGGGCGGTGCATATGCATATCCGGGAGATCGCCCATGATGCGGACCTCCTGATCCATGATGCCACGTACGATGAGTCTGAAGCTGAGCGGGGTTCAGAGTTTTTCCATGCAACCGCTGCACAGGCGGGAGAAGCTGCTGCAGTGCTGAATGCCCGGACGCTTGCGCTTGTCCATACCAGTTCGCGCTACCCGGATGCACAGGTTCATGTCAGCGATGCAAAGAAAAAATTTTCAGGGAATATAATAGCACCCAATGATCTTGATGTCGTCGAGATTACCTTCCGTGATGAAATTTAAGTATCTCATATTTTTGGGTTTTTTTTAGTTCTGAACCTACGTTCTCTTTTTCCGATATAGGGTAGTACGCATCGATAGACCTGTTTCAATCCTGTCTGTTACACCATGGGGGCTGATACCCCCATACCCCCAAATACTATTGAACGCCGCCGCCCCTCAAACGGACGCCCCCTCAGGCGTGTTCAGTCGGGTAAAAGAATGAGGCAATGTAATGGATCAAACATCATTATCTCAATAATCTATGAGCTAAAAGGCGATCTGCATTAACCCTCCTGCCCAGCAGTGACCCATCAGGGAGGGAAATCTCATTGGAAAATTACATCTGACAACAATCCATTTGTATCGTGTAATGAGAGGGTGTTTACCATTTTAGTTATGATAAAATGTCTGGGCAATACCTGTATTGCGATAACGTTGTATTGCCCAATCTCATGAAAAAATCTAAATTTTCCTAATCAATCCTGTATTTTCATGCGGATTTTTTTACGCGTGAAAAAATTTGATGACCCCAATGAGCAATCACCAAAAAATTTCACCGCAGTATACGGTATACGGGTATGCCGGATACCATGAACTTAAACGTCACCACACCAAAGCTATTGAACAATCATCTTGTTCGTAATGCAATGGTGCAGCACGATACAATAACAACAATGCAGGCAACAGATACGCTTCGCTGTGTGTGGTGAAAACAATGGAAAATACTACGGTAATTGTCTATCGGCTGGGTGCAGGATGCGACCTTTCCGATGTTGAGGAAGGAAAGACCTACCAGGCAAAAGTGCAGGGTTTCGCAACGTTTGGGATGTTTGCCCAGATCAACGACCGGATCAAGGGGCTTGTCCACAAGAGCAATATAAAGGCAGAACACAAGGAACGGGACCCGATTCTTGTCAGGGTCCGCCAGGTCCGCCCGAATGGTAATATCGATCTGGAAGAAGTCTTACTCCAGGTATACCAGGTGCAGACCGTCGACCGCAAGTCCACGACGGTAAGCATTGCTGACCTGCGGGATAAAGTTGGAAAGACTGTCGCAATTGAAGGGGAGATCTCGCAGATCAAACAGACAAGCGGTCCTACCATCTTTACGATTGTTGACGAGACCGGGACCCAGAATGCGGCAGCATTTATTGAAGCCGGGGTCCGGGCCTATCCTGAAGCCGAGCTGGACAATATTGTCAAGATCATCGGCGAAGTCATGATGCGCAACAACCAGTTGCAGATTGAAGTTGACTCACTGTCCGTCCTCACGGATGATGATGCGGCTGCAGTAAAAATCAGGATAGAAAAAGCGCTGGATGTTCGTTCCGAACCGGAAAATATTCCGCTGCTGGTAAAAAGCGATGTTTTGGAAAAACTCCGCCCCGAGATGAAGAAGATCGCAAAAATTATACGGAAAGCGGTCTTCACATCCCAGCCGATTATCCTGCGCCATCATGCAGATGCGGATGGCATCTGTTCAGCAGTGGCGATAGAACAGGCCGTGGTCTCGCTCATCAAGGAGAGCGGCGGTGACTTTGATGCAGACCACTTCCTCTTCAAACGTGCCCCGTCAAAAGCACCATTCTATGAGATCGAAGACATCACCCGTGACCTCGACTTTTCGTTAAAGGACCATATCCGCTTCGGGCAGAAGATGCCGCTGGTGCTTCTCACGGACAATGGCTCTACAGAAGAGGATGAACCTGCCTACAAGATCGCCAGCGTGTATGATATTCCCTTTGTTGTGATCGACCATCACCACCCTGATGCGACCATCGATAAATACCTCAAGGCACATGTCAACCCCTATCATGTCGGGGGAGATTTCGGGATTACTGCGGGCATGCTCGGTACTGAGGTCGCACGGATGATCAACCCGAATATCGAATCCATCATCCGCCACCTGCCGGCAGTGGCCGGTGTGGGTGACCGGAGCGAGGCCCCGGAACGAGCCCTCTTCCTTGATCTTATCCGTGACCAGTACCCTGAAGCGGCATGTAAGGATATTGCCCTTGCACTTGACTACGAGCAGTTCTGGCTCCGGTTCAATGACGGCAGGGAGATTATCAAGGATATCTTAAACCTGACCGGAAATCCCGAACGGCACAAAAAACTTGTGGCACTTCTTGTTGAAGGTGCCAATACGATGATCGAAGACCAGATGAGCGCCTGCATGCCTCATGTGGTTCCACGGGTGCTCAAAAATGATGCACATCTTTTCTGTATTGATGTTGAGATCCACGCCCACAAGTTCACCTTCCCCCCGCCCGGCAAGACATCAGGAGAAGTACATGACCGGCTCTGCCGGCAGAATGCGGGTAAACCGGTTGTGACCATAGGATTTGGTCCGGACTTTGCGGTGCTGCGTTCACGCGGCGTGCTCATGAATATCCCCCGTATGGTACGGGAGCTCAAAAATGAGATACCCGGCGGCGGTATCAGCGGTGGCGGACACCTTGTTGTTGGCAGCATCAAATTCGTTGAAGGTATGCGCGATGTGGTACTTGAAGCGCTCATCAGTAAAATATCGGAAGCACAGGTCCAACCATGAAAAATGCATCCCTCCTTTTTAAAAATCTCCTCAAAAACACTGCTAAAATCTCCAAATCCCGCATTAAACAGGAGCACGATAAACAGCTCAACCGGAGCGCCTGATATATAATTTCTGGTCAGATTAATCGGGCAGTGGGAGAAAAAAGACCGAATTTTTGGCACAATAATCAGATATATATATATACAAGTTGACCTATATGAGTTTTAAATGCTGAGGAACAACATGTCAACCACAAAAAAAATTCGTGAGACGTATAACGAAACCCAGCACAAAATTGTCCAGTACCTCAATTTGGGTATAACCAAGGGAAAACACTATTTCAAATCAAAATACATTGCAAAAGAACTCGGTTTATCCCCAAAAGAGGTAGGAACAAATATGGCGATCCTTGCTGACATCTGCAAGGAACTCGACATTATCCGTTGGAGCTATTCGAACAGTACGACGTGGATGGTCACGCCGCGGGCGATTTAAATACCGCCCATTCATTTCCCCTTTTTATCATGGCAAATGTTCTGGAGTTTGAATCTGAAATAGAATTCGTTGCTGACATCAATGACTACAAGGATTGCCTGATGTCCCAGGATCCCACCCAGGAGAACCCGAATGCTCTCTGGTTTAATATTGACATCCCAAAAGGTCACCTGTTAAAGGCCGGTGACCGTGTCCGGGTCATTGTTGAAAAAATCTAGATAAAAAATCGGTACTATCCGGTTTACTCATTTTGGCTCATCATTTCGGGTGAGTAAAAAATTGCATACACACTCCTCCTTGCGGTTTCCTGCCGCGTACTCGATCTCCCTCCCGCATCGTCTTGTGCGTTAACGGGTAGGGTAGTTTTTTTATTACCTTTAAAAAAAATCATCCGGCCCACCATGGGGGGGAAATCTTGTGAGGAGCGACGATCTTCATCGTTTTTTTGGGAACGTGTGGTATCAGCCACCATTTTTGTAGGTCTCTTAAAACTGCGGTACCCGTTCAAAACAGCAAATGGCTGTCTTTATTGTGATTCATGAGGAGAAACTGCGACGTCACGGTGGCCGGTAGGTCTCATAATAGGAACGCGGAGTCTCGAACGTGATCCGGTAGCGGTCGATCGAGGTCGTGCTGATGATCATATAGAAGTCCGTATTGGATGTCTGGATGTTCCGGTATGCGGTACCCCTATTGAGGATCTCTACCCCATTTATGATAGTGCCATCCGAAGCATCGCAGAGAACCATCCGGAATTTACCGTATTGCGGGTTGGTCTTGGCTGTTACCGAAATGTTGAGTGCCCAGAGGGGGTAGGGGATGTTGAATTTCTGCGTGAGACCGCCCCGTGTGTCTTCAACAAATGCGAAAGGGACCATCTCCTGGTCAAGCCGGAGAATATCCGATCCACCAAATGTCTCCATGTTCTCGGGGAGCAGGAAGCGGGGGTACGAGAGTGGGTTGTCCGAATAAAAGATCCTGTATAACGACGCGTCAGCAGGCTCCGGGGGAGGAGTTGTTTCCTTATAGGTGGGAGTGATGACAGTCAGGTCTGGTAGTGGAGTAAGGACAGGAGCAGGAACGGGAGTGGCAACCGGAACAGGTGCCGCAAACCTGGAAACAGACTGCGGGTTTGCAATGATAGCTATCATCATAACGGTGACAATACCCGCTGCAAATATCAGGAAGTCTCCTTTTTCCACACAGAGTACTGATTTACTTTCTATAATAACTGTGACGGTGTTACTATAGTGGCATCCGGATACCGACGGTACTGGTATCCGAAAAGATTTGAGGTGTCCATGACATCTGTTCCTCTATCGGAACCAGGCAGGTACAGGAAGCAGGGAGATTTAATGAGAAGTGTCTGACCGGATATCCCCTCAAACGCAATAACGCTTGCGAATCACCCCTTTGTATCAAAAATGATCTGGTCGGGGCGTATCTGCGGTTAGGCGCTCTTTTTGAGCCGGCTCCGGGAACCGGATCAGGCAGTCTGTGCCTTTATGGGTACCGATCTCAAGAGTCCCGCACAACTGGTGCCTGGCAATTGAGACCCGGAAACGTTCCGGATCGTCCCTGAACGCCCGGACGGAGATTCTGGTGAGCCTTGGTATCCTCAAGAACAAGAATGTGGATGGCCATTATCCCATCACTGGAATTCAGAGCCTGAATTCGTCCCTTATGCCAGATGATCAGTCAGGCATCGGGTTTGCATTCCAGCCCAGCCAGTAAAACCCGAGGTCTTTCATCAGTCTTGTAAATGTTTTGAAATCGAGAGGTTTTACAATGTAACTGTTAGCGTGATAGTCATAGGATTTGACAATATCAGTCTCTGCATCGGAGCTCGTCAGGACGACCACCGGTATCCGGAGGAGTTCCGGGGAGGTCTTGATTATCCTGAGAACTTCAAGCCCGTCAACCCGTGGCAGCCGGAGATCGAGAAGGACAAGGTTTGGCCGGGGATTCTGTACCTTATCCTTGTATGCACTCCGGGAAAAGAGGTAATCAAGTGCCTTCTCTCCATCCACCACGTGGTGGATCTTGTTAGCCACCTGCTGGTCACGCATACCTCGCATCACCAGCTCCGCATGGGCTTCATTATCCTCGACGAGCAGGATATGCAAAGGATCCTCGTTAAGTTCGACCATGATAATATCTCTTATATTCACCTGTTATTTATTTTTACGCTGAAAGCATCTCCGGCAACCGGCAGCGTGAGGCAACCCCTTGTTTCCTGTCCCACGCTTCCCGATACCGTCCGGTTCTTTTTGCAGTTGGTTTGATAATCTGCCGGACCATCACAGATCTGGTGTAGTATAAAAAAATTCAGTGGTATACTATCAATTAACCTGAAGTTCCGGCTTTTTTCAAAATGAGAAGAAAGTGACTGGTGTAATGTAAAAAATGAGGACCGGGATATTCCCCTCTGCCGGATTACAATCCGGTTTCGTTACGGATCAGGAACATGGGAAAAGTAAGGAATTATTCCTGTGATAAGATGAGGGCTATGGTCTCATAACACCTAATCGTCAATAATTTCATCAACAAATGTCGTGATCTGGGATAAGAGCTGCGGGTCGAGCCCTTTTTCGACCGCAAGGAAGATTCCCGATATGTCCATCAAACGCAGCCTGGTGGTCACAAAATGAATGAACTTGGAAATGTTGGACGACGAGAGATAGACAAGCATGGTGCTGATCGAATCATAGAGAATGCAGACCTTTTTTCCCGACAGTTCTTTTAAGATCTCGGTTATCGCAATGCCCATGTCGGTCAGGTTGGCCGGATTGTTGACATACCGTACGATACCGGGGATATCCTGTACAGACCCCATCGAGTACTTCGTAATGGTGTCGATGAAGGTGACGTGCTCCAGTGAAACTCCGTTCTGCTCGTACAACTTTTTGAGCACGCTGTAGGGAAAGTTCGTGGTGACAACAACCGTGTGAAATCCAAGCGACGAAAGGGTCTTGATGATTTCAATGTTCTTCTGCCGGATCGTGGCAGGCTGGGAGAAGACCAAAAAGATCTTCTTCTGTTCGAGACTCTCCGGTTTTATCGATATCACCATTTCGCTCACCCGGAGAGGAACTTCCGGTAGGCTTCCGGAATCTCCTCGTTCTTTTCGGCCACTGCCTTCTGGAACTCAGCAACATTTGCCGCAACCTGTGCCGTGCTCCGTACCTGCCCGTCGAGAGTGACAGCGATCTCGTCAAATGTCAGTGTCCCGTTCCGCGTCATCCGGGCAAGCTCGGCAAGGTTGTCCCGGAGGATCTCTACCGGGTTCTTCAGCCGCATCGCTATCTCGCTGATATAGGAAACAAGCGCCCGCTCGGCTTTGCGCTGGTCGGTGATGTCGCGGCCGATCGCAATCTCGTGTTGCCAGATTCCGTTGCCGATCTCCCTTGTGTTCCACGCAATGATGCGCTGTTCGCCAATTTTTGTTACGATTGTTGTCTCCAGATTCTCGAAATACATCTGAGAACTGATGATCGAAGTGATCTTCTTTGTAATCTCTTTACGGTATGCGGGATCCGGGTACATGCTCTTCCAGACTGTGTTCTTTCCGACAACGTCATTGCGGGAATAGCCGGTGATATCTTCTGCAGCACGGTTCCATATCAGCACATTTCCCTTCTGGTCAAGCACGCTGATCAGGATATGGGCGTTCTCGATGATACCCTCGTTAAAAGAGTTCATATCCCGGACCTTTCGTTCGGCCTCATGCTGCTTGGTAATATCCACGCCAACAGAGACGATTCGGACATTCCCGCCTTCTTTCATCTCCCGGGTGTTCCACGCAATTACCCGCGTATCACCAGCCTTGGTGATGATCGATGTTTCAAAGTTCTCGAAATAGTCTCTCTTTGCAAGGATCTCCTTGATCCTGTGGGTCACTTCGTGACGGTATCCGGGATCCGGATAGACATTCTTCCAGATCTCTGCAGAACCAATGACTTCGGCTTTTCCATAACCTGTCATTGTTTCGGCGGCCCGGTTCCACATGCTGATGGTGCCATTCTTGTCCATTACGACCATCATGATATGTGCGTTGTCGAAAATGGCTTCATCAATACACCCCTCAGTTCCCGTCTCGTTTTTCCCATTCATCATACTACCCTCATCATACTACCCGGTTCCTAACTCGTAAGAAGCACGTCCCGGTTAATATAACAATTGCCTGTATGCCGGTCCTGATCCAGGGTAACGTGCCATCGACAGGGGATCTTATCCCCTCTCTTCCTGAACAGCCGGCAGCGTGAACCGGAATGTGGTACCCTTCCCGGGGCCCTCCGATTCCGCCCATATCCTGCCACCGTGTATTTCGATGATGCGCCGCACGATAGTCAGGCCGACACCAGTACCTGGCGTAGATGCATCGAGTCGTTCAAACAGGTTGAAGATCCGTTCGAGATACCGCGGATCGATGCCGATGCCGTTGTCCTGCACGAAGAAGACGGGTGTTTCCTCTTTCATGTCCATACCAATCCTGAGGATCGGATCCGGCTGGTCACCGAGGAATTTGAGGGCATTCTCGATAAGGTTGACCATAACTTCCCGGATACGGGAATGATCGACGTTCACATCCGGAAGATAGGGACTCGCAACCGGGGACTGGCCAACACCAGTTGTTGACCCTGACTGATAAAAAAAATTCCGGGCATTATCGCGGCAGGGGGCATCAAGGACTGGGTAAAAATGAAGGACAGGAAATGCATTATTTTTGTGTGTGTTCAGTCACGTTACAAAAACCGGTACTGGCCCTTTGGCACCGTCATCTCAAACCGGACACCCTTCCCGGGTTCGCCGGTTTCCCGTATAGTGATATGCGTGATATCGAGTATCTCCCGCACTAAAAAAAGTCCAAGACCGGTATTTTTCCCAACCCCCCGATCGAAAATCTTCTCTTTCTCATCCTCAGGAATCCCGACACCGTCATCGTTCCAGAAAATGGAAAGTCCTTCAGGCTTTTCGTCCAGCGTCACCTGTATGCTGCTGACGTCCTGACCATGCCGCTGGGTGTTGTCCAGCAGGTTGGCAAAGACCAGTACCAGCATGGGATCGGCAAAGATCTCAACTGCGGGGATATCTGCCTGCACAGGTATGAGAATTTTTGGTAACCGTGCAATCACCTGCCGGAGGTCCTGCCACTGCGGAGCACAGACTCCTAAGTTCTCATAGGTTCTCGCAAATTCGATCTGGTGCCGGATAGCAGTTGCCGCGTCCTCTGCCTTTTTCAGCAGTGCGGTGAGCGCAGGTTCGGTCATCTGCCGTTTTATGAGAATGAGACTGCCGGAAAGTACCGTGAGTTTGTTGAGAACATCGTGCCGGGTGATGCTGGCAAGGAGGTTGAGTTTACGGTTCGCTTCAGCGAGAGCGGCTTGTGCAGAATTGCGCTCAGTGATATCCCGCAGCGTAACCAGGTCTGCATCATGTCCATCGTAAGTAATTCTGACCCCGACCGCCTCCACCTGGCGTGTCTCCCCGGGTGCGGTCCTGACCCTGTATTCCGAAGTCATGGGGCCGCCATCTTTTGCGATTGCTGCCAGATCAGCATGTGCTTTTTGAAGTGACGTTTCATCAAGAAATGGGGCGATGTTCAGGTGCTCTCCTTCGTTTGAGTCCTCCATGCCGAAAAATAATCCCGCAGCCCGGTTATTATAAAGAACAGTTCCTGAAAAATTAAGGATGATGACCGGGTCCTGGATATTATCCGCCAGTGAACTGAAATGTTGTTTTGTCTCTTTAAGGTCGTTTTCTGCCCGCTGGCGACGGGATATATCCCGCGATACACCGAGGATACCGATCGGTTTGTGATCTGCATCCCGTATGAGGGAGATGGTGTTTTCGATAAAGATGGTGGAGCCATCTTCACCGTGATCTTCGGCGATAAACGAAACAGGCCGGTCAGGGTCATCAGATCCGCTTACCTTGTGGGCCATCTCCTCTTCTAACTGCCTCAGGGTTGCGTTGTTGAGAGAGCCCGGTGTCATCGCCTGCTCCAGCGGTACAGACATGGCATCTTCGACCGAAAAACCACGCATCATCCTTGCCGATGTGCTTATATACTTCAGGTTCAGGTCCAGGTCAACAATCCATATGTTGTCTGCGGTATTTTCAGCGATGAGGCGATATTTTTCCTCGCTCTCCGCGAGTGCCTCCTCTGCCTGTTTCCGCTCCGTGATCTCCCGGATCGACTCTATCGCCCCAACAATAGTGCCCTTGGTATCATACAGGGGGGAGGCGGTGAACCAGAGTGCGGCGCCTCTGCCATCATTGAAGTGTGGGATCGTAATCTCTGAAAAGAGGTTTTTCCCGTCCCGCTTTATGTACGGGTACCGGGCAATTGTGGCAGGGTCATCCATGAGGACAAGGTTAATGAGGATAGGACGGCGTTCGTGGTAAAACGGGATCGCATACTCGTAATTCCCTTTTCCGAGTATCTGGTCTGATGTAGTCCCGGTCATCTTCTCCATTGCCCGGTTCCATGCGATAACGACCCCCATGGAATCAATCGCAAAGGTTGCATCCGGCAGGAAATTGATGATATCTGCTTCACGGCGCTCATGGTTGCGTATACTCGCTTCCGCCGCACGCTGTTGCACTGCCAGACGGATCTTGTGAGCGAGTTCAACAAACAGCGATTGCGGTTCCCCGCCTTTCTGGATATAGAAGTCAGCCCCGTTGTTGAGTGCCTCGATAACCACTTCCTCCCGGCCCCTGCCGGTGAAAAGGATAAACGGGAGCGTCTTGTCGGTTGCACGGACTTTTTTTAACAGGGTGATCCCGTCCATCTGCGGCATCTGATAATCCGAAACTAGCGCGTCATAGTGCCTTGCAGCAATCCTAACGAGAGCTTCGCTCCCCGAGATTACGCAATCGACTGAAAATCCCCGGTTCCCTTCTAAAAAGAGTTTACCAATTTCGAGCAGGTGGGGTTCATCGTCAACATAGAGAACCGAGATCATAGCAGGCACCTTGACAACAACCCCATTGTATCTTCGTATTTTAATCAGAAGAATGATTAACCTTCTTAAACGCAGGGCAGACCGGTTCAAAAGAGCACGTCCTTGCTGCGCACTCCCCGGAATGTCAAAGGTTTCAGCTAGATTAAAAAAACCCGGGTAAAAAGATCAGAGTAAATGGGTCGATCATACGTACAGACCCTGCAACCCGGCATTGGCCGCGATGCCTGCGATATGAATATGGGTGATGGATCTCACTCAACAAGATAGATAATTTCAGGATGGGATGTATCAGGAATAAATTACTAATTCGTCATCAGGATAGTAATGTCATAGTGTTAAAGATTGCCCTGTTTTCCTGCATTTTTCTGACTTTGTCGGAACATGATTCATTTTCCCTTACCCCCGGTTCGTTGTCCACCGGCAAATCCGATCTGCGCTGCATCGGGTTCCGATGAGGTTGCTGCGCTGTAGGCAAGGGCGCACGGTCCGGGAAACTGGTGCCGGGAGGAGCGTAGCGATCCACCGGTGCCCATGAGGAACTCATGATTTAAAAAAATGGTTAAAATCCAAGATCCTGAAAAAGGCAAGAATACGAGGTAATTTATTAAAAAAAGCGAAGAAGAAAAAAAATTATAACCCGGCAAACCGGAGCATTATCCCGATGAGAATCCCGCACATGGATGTGGACGCAGAAAACATCCCGATAAGAATATACCCCGTAACAGCGCCAATCTCCAAAGGTACGTAAGTACGGTTCAGGTTAAGCCTCCGAATCACACGAAATGATTTTGCGTCTGCTGAAACCTGTGGTTTATTCTTCCTTATCCTGTTCGTGATTGTTCACCGTTCCTGGTATCCGATGATCCGCCATCTAAATCCGTTATACCACCTGCGTTCTGGTAAACAATGGTGGTACATGACAATATGATGATGTAGACTGGTATGATATATATAATTTTTTTACTCAAAAAATTATACCACGACACCACCCTTTATAGCCGGTAACAGGGAGGATCCGCATCGCTGCACTATTCTTTTTTTTTCATTGCCGTTATTTCCTCTGGTTACCTTATGATTTCGGTCCCTTCCCTGAATTCACTCACCGGGCTGCGGGAAATTGCCGTTACCGTCACATGGTTTCATAAAAAAATTAAAAATCTCCGGAAAATTACTGCTCTGATATACCGTATCCTGCTGTCACGAGGTCACGGGTATGGAGGGTATCGTTGCATCAGGGTATCGTTAAAAAAATCATTGGTACCGTCATCAATTAAAACACGGGGATGAGGTAAAGCCCACACCGGATATAAAGGAAGGAGCCATCCATGTTCCCGTCACGTTACCCGCCCCTGCCGTCCTGTATAACTAATATCGGAATTGATTTCCTATTGACACAGGGGCAGGTATAGTATTAATACAAAGACAAAAAAATTGAGGTACATTCGGCTCTGACACATAAGAGTTTAAAGAGACAAAAAAATTGCACAACCACTTCATCTGCCCGGGTATTAAAAATAGTGAATGCCAATGTCCGGGCAGGCATGATGACGGGCTTTACCAGCACAAAGAAACTAAAAAGGATCAATATTCTCCGGATTAAAAAAAAGATGTCCTATGACGTACTCTGTTACCCTCATATCCACCGAAGAAAACGAGCGCCTGACCGGGCTGTATCTCCCAAAAGTCCTCTACGAGATCAAATCTGAAATTTACGGCTGCTGTATCAAACTCCTCTCTGATGACCATACCATAAAAGAAACCTGGCAGGAGAACTTTTACCCGATGTTACAGAACATCCGTTCTCATGGCCGGCTTTTTGTATTCAAAGACCCGTCATATAACCCCGACACGGTTTTTTTTGATCCACACTCGAAATCTGCATTCCTGATAAACTTCAAGTATTACGGATGGATAAAATCCATTGCGCTCAGTCTTGCCGGGGATATCCTTGAAGATGAGCATAACATTTATTCAGTGCATGGAGCCTGCCTGGATATAGATGGAAAAGGGTTTTGCATCATAGGAAATTCCGGGGCGGGAAAAACAACCCAGACCTATGGCCTTTTAAATGATCCCCATTCCCGTATTGTATCGGATGACTGGTTTTTTTCAAGGGTATATGGGCCGGATATCCTTGCCTATGGTTCGGAAAAAAATTTTTACATACGAAAAGATCTCGTAACCGTCTGGAAAGAATATGACGGGCTGGTTCCTCAGGGAGATTTTGATAATGAAGGGCGGGCTGTTGCAGATCTCCGCTGGGTTATCGGTAAAGGGAGGGTCCTTCCCATGACCACATTAAGAACGATGATTATCCTCAAACGGGATCATGACGATACCAACGTGGCCCGGTCACTCGGCCCTGAAGACGGCCTGGCTCTCTTTGAGGAAAATGCCTATTTCAATCCCCATCTCCTCGTCATGAATTCTTTTAAAAAACACATACGGAAACAGTATATCACCAGTCTGTTGGAGCGGACTACCGTGTATCTTGTGAATACGACCGGGACTGCACAGGAAACCCAGAGACTGATCCGGTCACTCGCAAATGTCTCCCAGACACTATGACGTCATACCGTCCTGCGGCAGTTACCATCCCGGCCCATCACCGTATCTTTCTCAATACGTGCAATTCCCACAAAAAACAAAAAACCCTTCAAAGAGCCCTTTTTCCCATTCCTATTCAACAGATTCCCCACGATAGCCGTGAGCTGCCAGTATATCGATCACCAGTTTTACCCAGTGGGTAACATCGCGAGAGGGTAGTGGTGCGATCGCTTCTTTCCAGATCCGCTCCAGAGTTTCGTCCGTGGTCCTGAGCTCATTGCGTGCCATAATCCTGCCACACTCGTGCCCGTCACGATCATAGATCAGCATGAAGTAGCAGCGGAATTCTTTGCAGACCTGAGGGCGGGTGGTATAAATTGCACAGGCAAATCCCTCGCCGGACAGGTTTTTTTGCATGAACGGGCAACCTTTTACAGGTTTTCCCTCGTTTGAATCCTCATGATAACTCCCGCTGTAGTCATCCTCAACGTGGGCGAGAAATATCTCATTTTTTATCCCGTACCGGCAGTAATAATCACGGCTGGTGAGCTGGCGCTCGATTTTGATAAAATCCCCATAACTGGCACAGCATTTCCCACACCTGGAACATTTAAAGGCCACCATTCTCTTCAACGAGGTATGGGCGGGAGGGGTAATAAAAGTATACGGAGAAAAGATGATGGATTGTTGTTATTGCAGGCACTCAATCAGAAGTGCAAAAATGATGAACCAGCAGGTCATAGAGCTGTTCTGCATCAGCCCGGTCCCGGTCAAAGCCGGGTGTATTACAGGAAAAAGACCGTAATGCAGGATAGTTTTTACCTGATGAACGTTCAAACAGGAATCACGCATGGATTATAAAAACTTCAAGGACACGATTGCGGCATCGCCGTATATCTTTACCATTGGTGTCGCCGGGGACAGCGGGTCGGGAAAGACTACTTTCACACAAGGCGTGCGGAGCATCTTTGGCAATGATCTCGTGTCAACTATCACGCTAGACGATTACCACAGCCTTGACCGTGCCGGGCGAAAGGAACAGGGAATAACGGCGCTTGATCCAAAAGCAAACCGCATTGGCCGCCTCGAACAGGATCTCATCCAGCTCAGGCGGGGGGTACCGATCGATAAACCGGTCTATAACCATACTACCGGAAAATTTGATCCCCCGGTAGTCTTTCGCCCCAATAAGATACTCATACTGGAAGGGCTACACACGCTGTTCACTCCCGTTCTGCGAAAATATCTTGATTTCACCCTCTTTGTCGATCCGGAAAAGCAGGTGAAGTATGACTGGAAACTAAAAAGGGATGTGATAAAGCGGGGGTATTCCCGTGAAGCAGTACTTAAAGAGATAATCGAACGCGAACCGGAATATGAACGTTATATCACCCCCCAGAAGGAGTTTGCTGATGCTGTCATCGGGATCGATTATTCCCGTCATGGGAAACAGCTTGGTAATGAACGCAACGTGTACCAGATCACCCTCTCCCAGACCCGCATGAAGCAGAGTATTGAAAATATCGATCTCTCGTTAGACCTGTACTCCATCCTCTCATTATCTCAACGGAATTTCTCCCTTGAGTTTGTCACAAGCGAACATGACGGGCACAGGATGGGGCAGCTGATTATTGACGGGGAACTGAGCTCACATGTGGTAAAAAAGCTTGAGCACAGTATCGAGAAACAGACACAAGTCCACCCTATCTCCATCTTCAAAAACCCTACCTACGTGACAGCAGGGGATCTTGCCCAGCTGATTCTCTGCTGGCGGATAATCCATCGCCGTATTTTCCTCGAAACCAACCGTTGAGGGTATTCCTTTTCCCTCCGTGCACAGACAAAGGTCATTACCTTTGAACGAGAAGGAAAGGGTCGGAGAAGTCCTCGAAAAAAGAAAAATTCATCATACTTCCGGTTGATATGCCCTTTGAACACCATGACCAGATCCATGCCATGGTGAATTGCAGCATATGCCGCGGGCAGGGATATTCACGAGAAATCCATAGATAAGGCAATCCTGACGTTCACTGCAACCTATGAGATAACGGTGGACAATACTGATATGGATATGGCAATGAAGATATACCAGAACAGGAAACCATGAATACAAGGGTGACGAGGCTTTGAAAACCATTGGTGTCCTTACCGGTGGGGGTGACTGTCCCGGGCTCAACGCGGTAATCCGGGCTGTCGAGAGGGCGGGAATAAAGTATGATTTTGAAACTCTCGGTATCCGGAACGGGTGGCAGGGTCTTATCGATGGCGATGTCGAGCCGCTTACTGATTTCTCTGTATCGGGAATCCTGCCCAAAGGGGGCACGATCCTTGGTACCTCCCGCACAGACCCGTTAAAAACAACATCGGATTTCCAGAAGATCAAAAACAATATAAAAAAATATGGGATTCATGCGCTGGTAGTTATTGGCGGTGACGGGACACTTTCGGCTGCACGCGATGTTGCGCAACGGGGAATTCCCCTTGTGGGCATTCCCAAAACCATCGATAATGATCTCAGTGGAACAGATATGTCGTTCGGATTTGACACCGCTGTCTCTACCGTCACTGAAGCGATTGACCGGCTCCATACAACCGCTGAGTCGCACCACCGGATTATCGTTGTCGAAGTTATGGGTCGCAACGTTGGGTGGATTGCCGTTGCGGCTGGCATTGCCGGAGGGGCAGATGCGATCCTGATCCCAGAAGTGCAATTTACCATGGAGGGGGTCTGCAATAAACTCAGGGCACGGTACGATGCAGGCAAAAAATTCTCCATTGTGGTGATTGCCGAAGGAGCTCACATGAAAGATCTCGGCCTCCCTGCAGTACCTGAAAATGAACGGGATGAATGCGGCCACGAGAAGTTTGTCGGGGTAGGCAACATGTTAGGAAAAGAGCTGGAACGTCGTCTTGGTATCGAGACGCGGGTGACCATTCTTGGGCATGTCCAGCGGGGCGGATCACCGACTGCATTCGACCGTATCCTTGCCACCCGGTTCGGGGTTGCTGCAGTGCAGCTCGTGCACGCCGGTGAGTTTGGGAAGATGGTCGCCTTGCAGGGAAACCGCATTACCAGTATTCCCCTAAAATCCGCTGTTAACCAGCTGAAAAAAGTGGATGATGATTTCTATGAACTGGCTATGACCGTCATTGGCGGTCGGAAATGAAACCCGGCAGCCCATTCCCAAAAAAATCCCCGTACGACCCGGCGTTTCCGGTCTGTTGGGACGGACCGTTGCCGACCCCCTCTGTCCGGAATGCAGAAGACCTCCGGGGGGTCCTTGCAGACCGTTCGTGCACCAGCACCGGACCGGTATATTTCATGTACCGCGATATCTCCCGCTCGGATGCAGACCGCAGCTGGCTCTCCGCACAGCACCTCCGTTATGACATCACGGTCATTCCTCCGCTTGAGATCTGCGGGGAGTTCATCAAGACAAAAGGACATTACCATCCCGATAATCCCTCCGGTACCGGTTACCCTGAACTCTATGAAGTGTCGGCAGGTAACGCACATTTCCTGATCCAGAACCGTGATTTTTCCGATATCGTTATGATTGCAGCATTCGCCGGGGAGACTGTTGTGATCCCCCCGGGGTACGGGCATGTGACGATCAACCCTTCCATAAATACCGTCCTGCAGATGGCAAATATTGTCTCTACACGGTTCGCAAGCGATTACCAGGGATATGAAGCGCTTCATGGTGCTGTGTATTTTGAAAAGGTGAAGGAAGGGTTTGTAAAGAACCCGGCCTACCAAAAATCCTCACCCCTCCGGTTTGTCAAAGTCCAACGACGTGCAGAAGTCTCCGGTACTATTACTGCCCCGCTTTATGATCTGGTTGAACAGCGTTCACCCGTGCTCGAATTTCTTAACCAGCCGGAAAAATACGCATCATTATTCCGGGAACTCTACCATTGAAACCTTTTTTACCCGGAGATTTTTTAGTTCTTCCGTAGAGGACAGTCATCTCTCCCAGGTTTTTTGTAACAAAAGGACGGATCCGGTTTCTCTCTACCTGCCATCTCCAGTTGCCTGCTTCAGGTTTGGGATGGGTCATCCGTGCTTTAGCACCAGGAGCGAGGATATCCTGCAAAGGGAAGATTTCCGTGTCGGTGATCGAGACCATGGCAAAACGGATGAGAAGGTCGGGTGATCGATGGGGGAAATTTCCCATCTGATATACGTAAACAGTCTCTGTTTTTCGGGCCCGGTGGCTTCTGATTCCAGCCAGTTGCGGGTCGTGGCATTGCCATGCGCGCCGGTAAACAGGAAACGGCTCTGGAGAAAACCTGATTTTGTTCATCTTTTCGTTGACGTAAAAAATACGAAGGTGACCCCCTCTCTCCCCCAGAGGGGGAGGCAGCATGCGGGGTGTATCCCCTTGACCCCCTTTTTGCAATCTGGTTAACCTTGTGAGAGGTAATCGCAATGTGGGGGGATGCCCAAGCGGCGGGGGCAGAGATGAAACCAAAAGCCCCCA
>JAPKXT010000133.1 GCA_026394695.1 Methanoregula sp. | reverse complement strand
CTGCGAGCACCAGCACTGCGTTGCTGAGGAAGCCCCGGGAGTGGTGGACGAGAGCATGCGCCGTAAATGCAGGCATATGGATAAGGTACGCCCGAGCATGGAAGCGGCTGGTATGGACGTGTTCGCAACCGCAAAAAATGTTGGCTGGAACCTTGAGACGATCCCGTGTAAGGATATGGAGTATGGGAAGATCATGCATTCCGATATCCACTCGATCGGGCTTGTGCTGTTAGAATAGAAGTCAACGACCCGGATGCACCCGGTGCGAGGGGGATTTTTTCCGTCCAAGGTGCATGATCCCTCTTTTTAACGATGTGCTGTATTTTGCAGTAAAGGATCCGATAATCGATGTCACGATAACCATCGCTGCAATGGTTGTTCCAACCAGTGGGGACCCATAAAGAACGGCGATCGCGATAGAGAATTCTCCCCTGCCAATCGTGTTTCCCCAGATTTCCAGGCCCGATAGTGCCGAGCGATGGATGAATAGTCCGGTTAGTAGACCCGATATGAGCTTGCTCACAATGGCAAGGAGGCATATGATCGTGATCATGTACCAGTTCACTCCCCCGGAAAAGTCAATAGTGACACCAAAGAAAACGAAAAAAACAACCAGAAAAACATCCTTGAACGGGCGGGCGTGCTGCTCGAATGCATCGGGATCCGTGGTTGCGAACGCAACACCCAGGGCAATCACCATCATTGTTTCAGGCACACCCAGATACATGGAGAATGAGGCGGTCGTGAGCACGGCAGCAAACGTAAAGATGATGGGGAGCTCGTCATCACGGTCAAGAATCGAGATGAGAAATTCCTTGCCATAATGGGCTAATGCATAGAGAAATGCAAGAACTCCGAGAATCTTGGCAAGAAAAACTATCAGGTTCTGGTTACCTGCTGAAATGATGGCCAAAAAGATGATCAGAATGAGATCTTCAAAGACCATCAGCCAGATGACCGTCTCGGCTTCGCGGAGCATCAGCTTCCGGTTCTCAATAAGCGAGGTAATTGCCATCGCTGTACTCGAAATATAGAAGGCTGAAGCAACAATGAGGGACTCGGTAATCGAAAATCCCAGCATGTATGCCCCGAAAAAACCGATGAGCATATTGACATTAAGATCGATTATCCCGCTTGTAAGGACTGCTGACCGGTTCGCTGCTATCCGTTCCGGTTTCAATCCAAGACCCATGAAGAACAGCAAAAATATCAGTCCCATATCTGAGAAGAAGCGACTGATCACATCTGAAGTAACCAAACCCAGCCCGGCTTTTCCCAGCAATACCCCGGCAAGGATATAGAATGGTATTGCAGGAACCGACAGGTACTTGGTGATGAGCGCCAGGAGCAGGCAGACAAAAAGTGCGAGGACGATGCCTTCCATTAATCCACCATTATTTCGCGTTCAAACATTTTGATCTGGTCGCTCTCTCCGATAACCAGTGCCGCATCTCCGGTCTCAAAGACAAATGCGGGGGGCGGGTTGACGATGTTCCTGTCATGACGGCATACTGCGATTACTGTTGCGCCTGTCTTTGCCCTGATCTGAAGGTCTTCGATAGTTCTTCCTGCAATGGTTTTGGGGATGAGGAACGAGTGGATGGTAACCCGCAGATCGGCAAGAGCCGAGAATGCAATCTCAACACTTTCCTGGTCCGCCTCGATAATCGCACCGGTAAGAATGTTTCCCAGCCTTCGCGCCTCGACCGGGGTCATCTCGGCGGCACTCGGTGTATGGCAGCCTTTCTGGAGAGTATACATCTGGATGGTTCCGGTTTTTGTGAAAAAAATTGCAACCGTATCACCCTTATCGGTTTCAAATTCATATTTTGTTCCAACCCCGGGAAGATTGAGCGAGCGAAGAGACATAGCAGACATTAGAGAAATGATCCTAAAATATATTATGATATGTAACTGGATGCACCGACGTATCAGGTGCACCCGGAAAAAATACGAAAAAGAAAAGTGGATTTTTTTATGGGTTTTTGGTTCTTTAAGGTTTTTTGAGAGGTCGGGAGGAGCGACGTGCGAGTTGATCCGGCACTTTGATTCTTTTTTGGGGTTTTCGTCCTCCCCACATACCTAGTTGAAACAACATGCCTTTAAACCCCGGGGCGGGTGGGGTGAAAGTGATTGCCGCACGCGATCCAAAGGGAAAAACAAATGACATGATTACTCTTCAATCGGGACCTGTTCACTCGTGATTATCGCTTCAGGTTGCCACCGCACCTGGTTTGTCTCCATCCCGGGTGCAAAGCGTGGTTCATATCTTCCCTGGATCAAGTGCACTATGCGGGAATAATCAGGTGAATTACTCTGTTTTTTTGGGTAGGGAAGAACATGGGAAAAATACAGGCTGGTTAAGGGGCGGGTGCGGGGCGTTGAAAATTCTGACCGGGACGGACTATAACCGCTTTTCCCAACTGCTCACAGAAACGGGAATGGTCGGGGATTTTTCACCACCGTGCTCGCAATACTACGATACCCACACTATGTGATGATACTTTTTTCATGAACCGGGTTAATAAATTATGACAGATCCGTGATCTTGTCATCACCTCTTATATCTCACGACCGTATCAGGAGTTGGATACTATCGCAGAAATCCCTAAAGAAGAATACGTGCTGAAATGTACATCCGCCTGTGCCGGGTGCAGTGATTCGCTCGCGCTCCGCTACGTGCTCAAAGCGGCAGGACCAGACACCGTTCTTGTCGTGCCAGCCTGCTGCACCAGCGTCATACAGGGAATCTACCCGAACACCGCATTCAACATACCCGTCTACAACATTGCCTTTGGTGCTGCCGCCGCATGCGCATCCGGTATGTCGAACGCGTTCCGTGAAGCCGGGAAAAAGACAAACGTGATCGTGTATGCCGGCGATGGCGGGACGCTTGACATCGGCATCCAGGCAATGTCCGGTGCATTCGAGCGGGGTACCGATTTCCTCTACATCTGCTACGATAACGAAGCATATGGCAATACCGGCATGCAGCGGTCAGGAGGTACCCCCCTGGGTGCCCGGACAACCACAACTCCTGCCGGCAAAACCGACGCCAAGAAAGACATCGATGCGATCATCGCCGCCCATGACCCGCCCTACATGGCAACAGCGTGCTCCGCTTACCCCCAGGATATTTTCAAAAAGGTTCAAAAAGCCCTCTCATTCAGGGGCCCTACGTTCATCCATATCCTTGCACCCTGCCCACCTGGCTGGCGGTACCCCACCGGGAAATCGGTTGAGATAGGAAAACTCGCGGTAAAATCCGGTATGTGGGTGCTCTACGAGCGCGAGTACGGGAAACTTTCCATCAACCCCCAGTCAAAGGCAGCAATGAAAAAACCCATCCCGCTCGAAGAGTATCTGGCACCCCAGGGGCGGTTCAGGGGTATTGATGCAAAGACCCTCGAGATGCTCAAACAGCATCTTGCAAAGAAGATAAAAAAACTGGCGGCTGAGGAGGCGGAGGCATGAAAAAGATCGCAACCGGCAACAAGGCTGTCGCTGAAGCAGTAAAACAGGTACGGCCCTCGGTTATTGCCGCGTACCCGATTACCCCCCAGACAGAGATTGTCGAACAGATCGCTGAATTTGTTTCCACCGGCGAACTTAAAAGTCGTTATATCCCGGTGGAAAGTGAACACTCCGCGATGGCCGCATGCATTGGGGCAAGCATCACCGGAATCCGGACATTCACTGCAACCAGCTCCCATGGTCTTTTGTATATGCACGAAATGACCAACTGGGCCGCAGGCGCACGCCTTCCCATAGTCATGGCAAATGTAAACCGGTCCATTGGTCCCGGCTGGAACATCTGGGCCGAGCATACCGATGCAATGCAGGAGCGCGACACCGGCTGGCTCCAGGTATACGTGAGCACCGTGCAGGAAGCGTACGATACGACCCTGATGGCATTCCGGATTGCCGAGCACACCGATGTGCTATTGCCGGTGATGGTGAACC
>JAPKXT010000153.1 GCA_026394695.1 Methanoregula sp. | reverse complement strand
AGATAAAAAAGAGAAAATTTTTGGCCGGGTTGTTGACAGGAGATCCGGTATCGGGTTGTTCCTTGTCCGCGAGATTCTCTCTATTACCGGAATCACCATTAAGGAAAATGGCTCACCGGGCAAAGGAGTAAGATTTGAGATGTCTGTCCCGAAGCACGGATACCGGATAGACTTGGGAAAAAATTCCCTTTAACCAAAGAACATGTTCGTTTCTTGCATGCCGTTATTGTAAGCGGGAAAAAAGGCATTGTTAAAATCCTCTTTTTCCGGTAATTTGCTTATTCTCTGCGGCAGCTGGGAGGGTGACCCCCTCTCTCCCCCAGAGGGGGAGGCAGCATGCGGGGAGCATCCCCTTGACCCCTCTTTTGTCGGGTTTTTCATCAACCTGCCTTCATGGAAAGTTTCCGCGGCGTGTAAAGGGGCCGGAATGGCTTACCTGCGGTATCCTTTCGCACCGCGTCTATCAGTGCATCGATCGTGAGCTGTTCTTTGAAGGGCTTGTTGGGCTGCGATTTCCTGCGGATAGTGACCGTTAATTTTCCGCCGGTGAGTTCTTCATCCCCGACAACGATCACAAAGGGGACCCAGTCCATCCCGGCTTCGCGGACTTTCTTGCCTACGCTCTCTTCCCGGTCATCGAAATCGCACCGGATCTGTGCGGCATTGATCGCAGTGCAGATCCCTTCTGCAAACGCCCCGTGGCGCCCGGCAACCGGGATGACCCGCACCTGTACGGGTGAGAGCCAGGTGGGGAGTGCGGGGACTGCCTGCGTGGAGATATTTTCAAGAATTGCACAGATCACGCGCTCGACACTGCCGGTAGGGGAACAATGGAGAATAGGGGGGTGGACGACTGTGCCATCTTCCGTGTGGTATTTAATATTGAACCGGGTTGAACTCTCGACATCGATCTGGACAGTAGGGTTCTCGATCGGGCGCATCTGCCCGTCAATGGCAGCAAGGTCGATCTTTGCAACCCAGTAGTGGACACGGTCAGACAAGATCTCGATGAGCATCGGGCAGTTAGAATCCCTGACAATCTTCTTGACCCACGCCTCGTTCTGGGCATAGAAGTCCTGTGTGCAGCGGAATGCGGCCACGAGCTCGGTTTCGAAGTCTTTGCCCGTCTGCCAGCCTATGGCAAGTTGCTCTTCAAAGCACCGTAATGCTTCGGGCATGTCCGTGCACAGCGTGTGCATATCGGGCATGGTGAAGGCCCTGAGACGCTTAAGCCCGATCACTTCACCTTTCTGCTCGTGCCGGAACGAGTATGTGGAGAGTTCGTACATCTTCATCGGGAGGTTGTGAGGCGAGATATGCATGTCCCGCATGATCGAAAACATCCCGAAACAGGCAGCAAACCGCAGCATCATGTTCCGGTTGTTCGACTTGAAGCGGTACTGCCGTTCGCCGAACTTTTCCGCGTGTTCATAGATTGCCCGGTCGCCAAGGTCGTACATGACCGGTGTCTCAACGGGAGTACCGCCGTATTCCAGAACCAGGTTCAGTACGTAGTCGGCAATGAGGTCACGGACGATCTTGCCTTTCGGCATCCAGCGC
>JAPKXT010000206.1 GCA_026394695.1 Methanoregula sp. | reverse complement strand
CGCACCAAGGCCGACCGGGTAATAGCCCAACCGGTCACCCCGCGGGAACTTTCAGAGTTCTGCGGGGACATCTGCCCGTACGAGCTGATGATGCATGCCGCCCGGAACACCGATGTGATCATCCTCAACTATTACCATCTCTTTGACCGGGACATACGGGAGCAGCTCTACGCCAACCTCGGGGTAGAACCGCAGGACATCCTGCTCCTCATCGATGAGGCGCACAACTGCGGGGACGTGATCACCAGTATAGGGAGCGTGACGCTCGAAGAACGCGATCTTGACCAGGCATCAAAGGAACTCATGGGAATGCGCAAACGCCACAAAGGGGCAGACGCAGTCCAGCACGTCCTGCCCCGGCTGACCGCGTTTATCCGCGGGCTTGCAAACTCCCCGGAAGCGGAAGACTGGTTCGATCCGTCCATCTTTGACCGGATGGTAGTGCGTGAATCACTCTATAAAAACATGGACGAGATCGTCGATGACCTGATCGGGCTCGCCGAATCCATTCGCGAAAAAAACCTGAAAGCCGGGGAGTATCGCGAAACGGCCATCGAACGTCTGACAGAATTCCTGTTCCGGCTCTCGCAGTCTTCAACCGATCCGGCCTATCTTACGGTATACCGCAAAGAAGCGGAAGGGATTACTCTCGAAGTGCGCAATATCGATCCTGCTGGTCCCCTGCAGGAGATCTGCACAGCCCATGCCTGCTGTATCCTGATCTCGGGTACCCTTTCACCGGTCGATAGTTTCGCCCGCTATTATTTCGGCGACACAAAAGTGACAACCCTTGCCCTGCCAAATGCCTTCCCGAAAAAAAACCGGCTTATCTGTTGTGCGAGCGATATCACGACTGCGTTTTCGATGCGGCAGAACAATGAGAACAATGCCCGCATCGGTGAGTACATCCAGGCGTTCTGCGCACTCAAAGGGAATCGTGCCATCTATTTTCCCAGTTACCAGATCCTCGAGGGGTATGCATCCCGGACCGTCCCGCACATCCGGGGAAGAAAGGTTTTCATCGAGCCACGGGATACCGGCGATGCCAGCGCAGCGCTTTTTACGTTCCTGTCACTGCCTGCACGGGGTGAATCAGGAGTCCTGTTTGCGGTTTGCGGGGGAAAATGGAGCGAAGGGCTTGATTATCGCGGTGAGATGCTGAACGGTGCCATGGTCGTTGGTCTCCCGCTTGCGCCGTTCAACCGTGTGCGCAAGATGATGATAGAGTATTTCCGTCACAAATTCGGGGATGAGGGGGAGTTTCTCTGCTACACCCTGCCGGCAATCAACCGATCCCTCCAGGCATTGGGAAGAGTGCTGCGCACACCGGAAGACCGGGGAATACTGGTGTTGGGCGAGACGCGGTTTTTGGAAAAACGGGTGCACAATGCGCTCCCAGTATGGATCCAGGAAGAGATGAAAGAGTGTGATGCACATCGGTTCCGGGAGTTGATCTCAACATGGAAATCATAGGAGGTTCATGTCGGTTCGGACTCTGGTTTGTCCATGTCTGGTGGAATGATACGACCGTCCACCAGGTCAGGTTTGCGACCACCGGCATTCCGGGTGAAGTCCCCAGCCTTATCCGGCAATATTGTGCCGGACAGGTTGTCAGTCCTGAAAAACTCGACAGCGTTGCAACTCACGAAGATACGGTCTATAGCAGGATCTACCGGGTGGTCCAGCAGATTCCCTATGGCAGCACAACATCCTATGGGGAAATAGCAGATATCACCAGGACATCCCCCCGTGTAGTCGGGCAGGCTATGGCACGAAATCCGACCCCGCTTGTTATCCCCTGCCACCGGGTACTGGCGGCGCATGGCATAGGGGGATTCTCACCGGATGTTGCGATCAAAGAATCATTGCTTGTGATGGAAAAGAAAGCATTACGAAAGGTGGAGAGATGACTTCACTCCCAGTTCTGCCCGATCCTTCTTCTCATCCTTCCAGCCTACGGTTTATCAGTCCGGGAATCCTTTTTATAAAGGAAGTAAAAACATGAGGTCAGCAGTGGTACTGGTCGGTGGCGAGGCACGGCGTGCAAACGGGCAGGAAAAGTATTTTTTCACGTACCACGGCAGGACATTTATCGAGCGGCTTGTCGATTCGCTCCATGAGGTGGTCGATGAGATAATTCTCGTTGCCCGTGATCCTGAACAATGCAAACGGTTCCATGAGATCACGGGAACACGGTGTATCACCGACGTCCGTAAAGGGATTGGACCTATTGGCGGGCTTCATGCCGGAACCCTTGCTGCACAGGGAGAGTTGATTTTTGTCTCTGCCTGCGATATGCCCTGTATTAATCCGGCGGTCATTACGCACCTTTTCGATTGCATCGAAGATTATGATGCGGTGATACCCAGCTGGAACCCCGATATGCTTGAACCCCTTCACGCAGTCTACCGGAGGACAACTCTCCTCGCCTATCTTGAACATCATGATTCGCTATCGCTCCGGACAATGGTGAAGAGTCTTTCTGCCCGTTACGTTCCTGTGGATGAGCTGAAAATTATCGACCCTGATCTCCGGACGTTTACCAACATCAACAAACCTGAAGATCTGGAACGGATCAACACCCCTGATTCGGAACCCTGTATCTCTCTTAAGGGATCCCCACCGGACAACAAATTTTTTAAATAATCCGGGGTTTGTGTGGCAACTTACCACAGCGTATATAAATATATGGAGAGAGATCAATAATTATACGTATACCTAATCCAGGATATTGGTTGAGCGGGGAGTTCGGCAGGGGACCGTCAGTGGCGCATATATCTGTTGAGAATATGGAAGTGCTGCGACTGTTCATCGTTGCTGCAGCATCTATCGGTGCTGTCCTTACTACCATCTTTTCCCTCCTGAACGGCATTTTTAATGTCTACCCTTTCTATTATATTCTTCCCATCATTCTGGTTGTTTACTTTTTCCCGGAACGGGGTGTGCTCTTTTCATTGGGATTAGGCCTGATGTACATCAGCCTTATTTACCTCCTCGGGAATGCCGACCCGACCCTGATTGCGATTGCCTCGGCGTGGTTTGCAATTTTCATCACTATCGGGGTGGTAGCATCCTCGTATGCTATCCGGCTGCGTGAAGAACGGACCCGGGTCAGGTATATTCTGGATAATTCCCAGGACGGGATTTTCTGTTTTAACTTAAAAGATCTGCGGATCCAGGAGATTAACCCCAAATGCGCCCGATGGCTGAAGTATGATCGGGCGGACCTTATCGGGAAGGAAATATCCGTCATCTGGACCGATACAGAGACAAGGGAACAGTTCATTAACGATGTAAAGCTGGATCCGGAACATGAACAAAAACACGCAGAACAGGAAGCAATCTTTCATGCACAGGATGGAACGGCATCCCGGTTCATTATTTCAGCAATGCTGGTGACACGGGGGCAGGCGCTCTGTTCTGTCATTGATATAACCCGAAGCAAGATCGTGGATGATGAGATCATAACTACTCTTGCTGACCTTGAACATCAGGTAAAAGAGCGTACAAAAGATCTGGAACGGATGAACGAAAAACTTCGGGCAGAGATCCTTGCATGCCGGCGGTTTGAAAGTACGGTCCTCTACGGGCACCCGCTATTGCCAAAAAGAGAGGATCTATGATCGCTCCTGCCGTTACCAAATACCGGATTTTCTGGGATGCTGCGATCGTTGTAACCGTCATCATTGCGATCTATTCTACAATCTTTTCCCTTACCCACGGGATCTATGAGGTCTATCCATTCCTCTACTTCCTGCCTATCATTCTCTTTGTTAATTTCTATCCAAACCGGGGAGTGCTCTTCTCACTTGCCATCAGCACCATCTTTCTTGTGCTGGTTTATTTTTTCGGGAATTTCAACCCGAACCTTGTCGCAGTATCCACAGGATGGTTTGTCATCTTTGTTACTATTGGTTTTGTCACGTCCTCATTTGCTGAAGGGCTCAAGGCAGAAGAGAGAAAATACCGGGAGATCTTTGAACATTCCCAGGCAGGTATATTTACTTTTAATCTCCTGACCCTGCGCATCCAGGCCATAAACGGGAAATGTGCACAGATGCTGGGATACGACCGACAGGATCTCATCGATAAGGAACTCAATTCAATCTTTCCGGATTCTGCCAGGAGAGATATGTTTGTCAGCCAGATCCAAAAAACCCCCGAAATCGGGGATATTGAACTCCTCCTTCATACAAAGGATGGTGTAGTGCGCCAGTTCCTTGTTTCTGCATCCCTTTCTCCCGGCGATATGGTCATCTGTTCAGCCATTGATATAACGGAGCGCAAACTTGCCGAACGGGTCATCCAGAAGGCACGGGAAGACCTTGAGAAGAAGGTTAAAGAGCGGTCCGAAGAGCTTATGCGGGCAAATGACGGACTCAAAGCAGAGATCCAGGAGCGAAAAAGATTTGAAGCAACACTCCAGCTCGCTAACCGCAAGCTCAGCACGCTCTCTTCTATTACCCGTCACGACATTCTCAACCAGATCACTGCCATCGGTATGTACCTGTCACTTGCAGAAGAGATGGTCACTGACCCGGCCCTTCTTGAACATCTCAAAAAGATCGAGCAGACCTCACAGATGATCCAGAAGCAGATCCAGTTTGCCCGCGATTACCAGGATATCGGTGTAAATGTTCCCCAGTGGCAGAATGTTGCTATAACCATCAGCAATGCTATCGCTGGTTTCGACCTCGGTGGTATCCGCGTAGAAAAGGATCTGGGGAATCTTGAGATATTTGCAGATCTGCTACTCGAGAAGGTATTTTTTAATCTCGTGGATAATGTTGTGCGTCATGGGAAAAGCGCCACGGTAATCCGGTTCTCTGCACAGGAAACGGGCGAGGGAGTTACGATTTTTTGTAAAGACGATGGTGTCGGTGTGCCGGAAAGTGTAAAAGAGGGAATTTTCAAACGTGAGTATTACCGGAATACCGGTTATGGTCTCTATCTGGCTGCAGAGATCTTAAGCATCACGGGACTCTCCATAGGTGAGACCGGCGAAGCGGGAACCGGTGCACAGTTTGAGATCAGGGTGCCAAAAGACGCTTACGGGTTTGGCGAAGATACAAAATAGAGCCTGATACCGTTTGATACCGGGTATTTTTAATTACGCGGTCAGAGAGGCTTTTTTCTGCCGCTTGCATCCCGCATATAATGACCAAATTCGCTTTTAAGCAGCAGGTCACCCGAGAAGACTGGTCCGTCCCGGCATACCCGGAGACCGGACGGGTCTATACAGCACGAACCACAGACTCCCAAACCGCATTTCATATACCGGTGCAGGGAGAATTCTGTTTTATGGGCAATCCCTTTTTCCTCAACCCTCGCAAGTACCGCCCGCATCATCATTTCCGGCCCGCAGACCGCTATCCGGTCGTAAATACCGAGGTTCAGGTCGTCCATAAGTGAGGTTACAAACCCATGCAGTCCCAGTGAACCGTCATCCGTAGCAATGAGTACATCCGTGCACTCATCCAGCTGGTCAACAAAAAGCAGCTCATTTTCTGTCCGGGCTCCGAGGAGAAGAGTCATAACGCAGTCGGCACGGGCAAGCGGGAGAAGAGGTGCGGCACCAACACCTCCGGCGATTGCGAGTAATTTTTCCCCTTTTGCAAACCCGTTCCCGAACGGGCCCCGTATTCCCAGTTTATCACCTTTCCCGAGATTGAACATGGCGCTGGTGGCATCACCTGCTTTTTGCACGGTAATTGTGTTCTCTGAGGACAGCGCCATCGGGATCTCATCAACACCCGGAACCCAGACCATGACAAACTGCCCGGGAGAAAATGCAAATGAGCGGTCAACTACAAATGTGTGGATCAGGGAAGTCTCTTTTTTCACCCGCAGGATTGATACGGGAACGGGCAGGTTGTCATCCATGGGCACACCCTATAATCTCGGTTGAGGGTAATCCCTCCTTTCTATAGAGGTCAGCTTTGATAATTTCAAAGACTTTCACCTCGTTATAGACAGCACTGCCGATCTCCACAGCGCTTGCCCCGGCCATCATCATTTCGATCACGTTGTCTGCCGTGGCGATCCCCCCGCAGCCGATAATAGGGATGTTGCAGGATTCATAGAGTTCGTATACGCAGCGGACTGCAACGGGGAACATGGCACTTCCTGAGAGACCGCCATACCTGTTTCCCAACACCGGGCGACGCATCCCGGTAGAGATCCTCATGGCTTTCAGGGTGTTGATAGCAACGAGGGCACTTGCTCCCCCGGCTTCTGCTGCTTTTCCAATCTCGGTGATATCGGTCACATTCGGGGTAAGTTTTACCCAGGTGGGGACCCCTGTCACACTTACCGCATGGGTACATGATTTTACCAGTGCCGGGTCAGTCCCGATTGCGGCACCATACCCTTCTGCATGCGGGCAGGACAGGTTCAGTTCAAACCCGGCAACCCTGTCCTTAAACCAGCTTGCGACTAAAGCAAACTCGGCGGGATCTCCGCCAAAGATACTTGCGATGACCGGTTTTTTTGCAAGAGACGTTATCTCATCTGCAAACTCTTTTGAAGGATTGGGAAGTCCCATGGCATTTAAGAGACCGTCTTCAAGCACGACAAGGCATGGCCCCGCATGCCCGTCTTTGGGATGAGGCCCGATTGATTTGGTCACAACACCACCGGCTCCAAGTGAGAGCATCCTCGCCAGTGACGATCCTGTAGTCCCGAGAATCCCGGCAGCGAGCAGCAGGTGGTTATCGAGCACCACGCCACCTACCGTTACCGGACCAAGCCTGAGTTGTACCATTCATCAGGAGATAGGTGTTATTTATTATAAAGGGCATCTTTTTGTTTTGATAAAACAGGATCAATACAACTTTTTCAAATGTCAACTTTTTCAAATGTACCGGTGGACATTTACACGAAAAACCAAAAAAATTTTGCCAAATTAATCTACCTGCTTTGATGCCCTTTATTATTATCAGCCCACCCATATTGTATCAGAATGGCACGTCTGGCGGTAGTGGGAGTCGGCAGGATCGGCGGGGAGGTCGCCTATCTGGCGGCGTCGCTGGGAATCATAGACGAACTGGTACTTTATGACAGCGCACGCGATCTGCTCCATGCACAGGTGTTGGATCTCGAACATACCGGGCTCCCGTTGCCTATTAGTTCTGATATAACTCAAATAAGGGAGGCAGATATCTGCATCTTTTCTGCAGGCATGCCCCGGACCCCCTCAATAAAAACACGTGCCGATCTGCTCGAAGCCAATCTCTCTGCCATCCGCGATGGCATCGCGCTGCTCAAAGGATTTTCCGGTATTTTAGTTACCGTCACAAACCCGATGGATGTAAACAACTTCTTACTCTGCAAAAAGACGGGTATCGATCGGGAGCGCTGCATCGGCTTTGGCGGGCAGCTGGACAGCGCCCGGTTCGGGCTTGCGCTCAGGAACCGGGGGATTTGCGGATTTCCCTTTGTATTAGGGGAGCATGGCGAGCACCAGGTGCCGCTCTTTTCCAACTTGTCCCCGGTGGTGGAAAACGGGTTACGGGAAGAAATTCTTGCCGAGCTGCGGGGTACGAGCATGGAGGTAATCAAGGGGAAGGGGGGAACGGTCTTTGGTCCGGCACTCCACCTTGCCCACCTTACCCGCATCATCATCAGGGATGAACGGGAACTGATTGCCTGTTCGGCGGTGCTTGAAGGAGAATACGGAGTATCGGGATGTTCAATTGGAGTTCCTGCCCGTGTTGGCCGCAACGGCATCCTGAATATCGAGGAATGGAACCTGGATGCATGGGAGAATGCAAAGATGAAAGAAGCGGGACAGTTTGTAAAAGACCTCTGTACCCGGGGGGTGTCCTGAAATGGCGTC
>JAPKXT010000088.1 GCA_026394695.1 Methanoregula sp. | reverse complement strand
CGATACCCCCACCGCCGGCGCTTGCCTTGATAATAACCGGGTACCCAATCTCCCCGGCAATCTTTTTTGCCTCATCGATGTTGTTAACGCCGCCTTCTGTTCCGGGAACTACGGGAACACCTGCATCCTTCATCATCTGTTTGCTGCCGATCTTCGATCCCATCGCCTTGATAGTCTTCCAGCCCGGACCGATAAATATCAGATTTTCATCCTGGCAGATCTTCGCAAACCGGTAGTTCTCCGCTAAAAACCCATAACCGGGATGTATTGCTTCCGCACCGCTCTTTTTTGCTATATCGACAATCCTCTCTATGTTGAGGTAACTTTTTGAAGGATGGGCCTCCCCGACGAGAAATGCTTCATCTGCATATTTGACATGGAGCGCGTTATTATCAGCGGCAGAATAGATCGCAACTGTTTCAATACCAAGCTCCCGGCATGCCCGCATGACCCGGATTGCAATTTCTCCCCGGTTAGCGATCAGGAGTTTTTCAAAATATTTCATTGCACCACCAGCAGGACGTCTCCATTCTGGACGACATCGCCGGTATCCACAAAGATCTCAATGACCCTGCCGTCCACCGGGCTATGAATGGGGTTTTCCATCTTCATAGCCTCAAGCACAAGAAGGGTGTCACCCTTCTTTACCGTGGCGCCCCGGCTCACCAGCACCTGAAGCACCATACCCTGCATATTGCTTTTAATGCCGCCGGCAAACTCACCCCGGGGGATCTTTTGAGGTGTTATGCCCGTTACTTCAACTTTGCTTCCACCGACAGAAACTATACGGACAGAGAAGATTTCCCCATCCACCTCGACCTCCATCTGGCTGGGCATACCGGATGCAGGTTTTGTCACGGATTGCTTTTTGGGGATCTCTTCTAAAGAGCGCTCATTTTTGAGGAATGACGGCGCTATTGCCGGATAAAGAATATACGTAAGGATATCTTCTTCTTTTTTTACCAGCCCGGCTTTTTCTGCTTCCCCTTTTAACTTCTCATACGCAGGTTCAAGTAAATCTGCAGGACGGATGGTGATAACTGCATCATCCCCAATGATGATCTTTCGGATCTCATCACTTACGGGAGCAGGTGACTTTCCATAGAGTCCATGTACATAATCTTTGACTTCCTTGGTGACATTCCGGTACCGCTGACCGTTTACCAGTACATTGAGCACGGCCTGCGTCCCGACAATCTGGCTGGTAGGGGTGACCAGGGGTGGATACCCGAGATCCTCTCTTACCCGGGGAATCTCTGCCAGCACTTCGTCCCACCGGTTCAGGGCATCCTGTTCCTGGAGCTGGGAAACAATATTGGAGATCATCCCGCCTGGCAACTGGTAGATGAGCACATCGCTGTCCACCCGTTCAGAGATCGGGTTGATCAGGCCGGCATATTTCTCCCTGATCAGGATGCAGATATTGCGGACGGCCCGGAGTTTAAGAAGGTCGATACCGGTGTCTCCCGGTGTACCAATCAGAGAAGCAATTACACTTTCAGTGGGGGGCTGGGAAGTACCCATCGAGAACGGTGACATGGCGGTATCGAGAATGTCAACGCCAGCCATGATCGCAGCTTCATAACTCATGGGGGCAATCCCACTGGTTGAATGGCTGTGCAGGCAGACCTTGACATCTACCGCCTTTTTGATACCGCTAATCAGCTCCCGCGCCGCTGCCGGCATAATAAGCCCGGACATATCCTTGATGCATTTGGAGTCACTATCATGCGCATAGAGATCTTTTGCCATCTCAATAAACGTCTGTGTAGTGTGAACAGGACTTGTCGTATAGCATATCGCACCCTGCAGGTGGGCACCTGTCTTTTTTACCTGTTCCATTGACCGTTTCATGTTCCTGATATCGTTTAACGCATCGAATACCCGGAAGATATCTACCCCGTTCTTATGCGCTGCGGTGACGAACTTATCGACAACATCGTCAGGATAATGACGGTAGCCAACGAGGTTTTGTCCGCGTAAGAGCATCTGGATCGGGGTATGCTTCAGTTCAGCCTTCAGGGCCTTGAGACGGTCCCAGGGATCGTCGTTCAAAAACCGTATGCAGGTATCGATCTCCCTTGCAAGCGGAAGCATATCCTCTGTCCGGATCCGGGTAGCGTAGAGTGACTGGTGTGCGTCCCGCAGGGTGGTATCAGTGATCAGGACTTTTTTTTGAGAGGCAGTGCGCATGAAGATCCTCAGGGCTATCGTAGGATCACATTAAGCCTCTCAAACCTTCATCGGTAAAG
>JAPKXT010000209.1 GCA_026394695.1 Methanoregula sp. | reverse complement strand
ATGATCACGATGGCAGGATCCATTGCCGTTGCCCGGGCAATCCGCAAGGAATTCGATCTCGGTGCCCTGATCAAATGGCCAAACGATATCTTCATCGGCAACAAGAAAGTTGCCGGACTCCTCCTTGAGCTTGCAGCTGAGGCAGACTCGGTTCACTACTGCCTGTTAAGCATCGGTATTGATGTGAATGTCCCGTTAAACCAGTTCTCTCCTGCGTTACAAAAAGACATCACTTCGATCAGCGCTGAAGTCGGGCATGAAGTAGACCGTGCTTCTTTTCTCGCACGCATCCTCAAGGAGTTCGAAAACCATTATCTCCTGATTGAGAGTGGTGAATACGAGACAATCATCAGGGAATGGAAGAGTCTCTCCTGTACTCTTGAAAACCGGGTGCAGATCAGGACCCTGAAGAACAGCTTCGAAGGGGATGCAATCGACATCGATGAGTTCGGCGCCCTCATTATCAGGAAAGACAACGGTAAGCTCGAGCGGGTTATCGCTGGTGACTGTTATCACATGTAATTGAGAGGTACTTTTTTATCGTCAACCATTCTATTTTTTTATGGTTGACGATGTTTGGAGACCTGCAAAAATCCAGAACTATTGCATACTCTGCCGCATTTATTGGCCTTATCAGCCTTGGTGCATGGGTCTCAATACCTTTCTTCCCGGTTCCATTGACGCTGCAAACACTCTTTGTTTTCCTCGCCGGGGCGGTTATGAAGCGATACGCGGTAATCCCGGTATCGCTGTACGTTCTTCTCGGGGCATTGGGCCTTCCGGTATTTCATACAGGTGTCACCGGGCTTGGCATCCTTCTCGGGCCAACCGGAGGTTACCTGATAGGGTTTATCTGTGCAGCGCTCGTGGTCGGACTTGTTTATGAACGTGAATCTGAAACCATCCGGATTACCGGACTTATCGTTGCAACCGTTCTCATCTATGTCTGCGGCGTTGCATGGCTGATGTATTCCCTCACTATTGGACTTACCCCGGCAGTTATCAGTGGAATGCTTCCGTTCATCCCCGGTGATGTGATAAAAGTGTATGCTGCATACAGGATTGCAAAAAGACTTCCATGATAACCATTGAATACCTGCACTACCGCAATCTTGCGATTGACACACTCATCATCAAGCCCGGCATTACCACGATTACCGGTGCAAACGGCAGCGGGAAAACCACATTTCTCAAGCTCTGCGCAGGAATTGCCTTACCGGATTCTGGTACGATCATGATTGATGATGCACCACCACGACAAACCGGGATTGGCTGGGTGAACGAATATCCTGACCGGAATCTTCTTTTTGTAAACGTGTTTGATGAGATTGCATCCCCGCTTCGTTTCCGTCGTAATTCCTGTGAATCCATTGATTCTACCGTGAAATCATGCGCAGAGGCGATGGGCATCACGCATCTCCTTAAAAGAGCGGTACATGAGTTGTCCGGGGGCGAAAAAATGCTCGTTTCCCTTGCTGCAGCACTGGTTCACCATCCGAAGGTGCTCGTACTGGACGAGTACGATTCACATCTCGATGCACGCTCTATGGCAAAGAATGAGCAGATAATAAGATCATCAGGGGCCGAATATATAATCCGATGTACGCAGCAGATGGACACAGCCATTCACAGCGATCATCTTCTCTTTTTTAATACGGGGAGGATTTGTCATCAAGGCACACCGGACAATGTCTTTCCTCTTCTCAAAGGGACAGCGTATTATCCGGTATTATGGGAGTGCTGATGGTCAGAATCATTTTAAACCGGGTATATGCGGTTCGTGACCACTGGTCACTTTCTGCATCCGGAACCTTTCATGAAGGCGTGCACCTTGTGAATGGAGATGTCGGGAGCGGGAAGTCAACATTGGCTCTTATGATGGCCGGGCTCCTTCCGCTGCCCGGGGGTAGCATCGAAAAAGAAGAGATTACATCGAGCATGCTCTCGCTCCAGTTCCCGGAACTCCACGTCACTGGCCTTTCTGTTGCGGAAGAATGCACATCATGGGGTGTTACTCCTGATGAAATCCTTGCTGCTATTGGACTGTCCGGAAAAAAGGATATATCGCCTCTCTCCCTGAGCAGGGGCGAACTTAAACGGCTCCACCTTGCATGCGTGCTCGCAAAAGACTATGACCTTCTGTTGCTTGACGAACCGTTCAGCTCACTTGATTGCGAGGAAAAAGTAAAACTGTGTGCACGTATCGGGCAAAAATCGCAGGGTATTACCATTATTTTCACCCATGAACAGGAAATTCTTCCACGGGTCACCAGAATCTGGGAGATTGTTGATAATACGCTTGTTGATTGCGGTACACCACCGGATGCATTCCAGCACTGGCGCCATGTTCCCCCCGTAATTGGGAAACTCACTGCTCTCGGGTCCAGGCCCGATAATATTTCATTGGATGATCTTCGGGAGGCGTCATGCAGGATCCAAGGATGAGAATTTTTGCCGCTGCATTCCTCTCGATTGCCGCTTTTATAAGCCTTCAGGGAGCTGACGCTGCATTTCTCTGGTGGCTGGTGTTCACCCCTCGCCTGCAGATTGCGAAAAGGATCCGGCTGGTTTTTTCATTAATCTTTATGATTGCATTTTTCAGCCTGGTGCTGGAACTTTTTGGTGGCGGGGGCCTTTCGTATTTTTCCCGTATGACCGTGATTGTGCTCATTGGTATGTGGATTTTCAGCGATCAGAAACCGGGAGAATTCTTAAGCACAAGTGTCTGGTTGTTCGGTGACAGAGTAGGATTTGACCTCGGTATGGTCGCTGAAATGGGAATACAATCCTTATCATCAGTCGCTGCCGATCTTGATCGTATCCGGATGGCAGAGAAGATCAAAGGATTGCAATGGGAAGTACGCAATCTCGTGCCTGCAGGTCTGGTACTTGTTCATGGCGCGCTTATCAGGGCAGAGGATATTGCAGAACTACTGGCAGTTCGTGGGTACCGGTCAGGAGGCACCCTGTGTCCGGAATTTTTTGTAAACCCCATCGACCGTGTGGCAGGATTATGTGTTTTAGGAGTTGTAATTTCTGCCTTGATTCCAGTTAGTGAATTTTTTATACTTTACCGATGAAGGTTTGAGAGGCTTAATGTGATCCTACGATAGCCCTGAGGATCTTCATGCGCACTGCCTCTCAAAAAAAAGTCCTGATCACTGATACCACCCTGCGGGACGCACACCAGTCACTCTACGCTACCCGGCTCCGGACAGAGGATATGCTTCCGCTTGCACGGGAGATCGATACCTGCGGTTTTTTTTCTGTAGAGGCCTGGGGCGGCGCGACCTTCGATACCTGCATACGGTTTTTGAACGACGATCCCTGGGACCGTCTCAAGGCCTTAAAAGCTGAACTGAAGCACACTCCTATCCAGATGCTCCTGCGCGGGCAGAACCTCGTTGGCTACCGTCATTATCCTGATGATGTTGTCGACAGGTTCGTCACCGCAGCGCATAAAAACGGGGTGGAGATCTTCCGGGTATTCGATGCGTTAAACGATATCCGGAACATGAAGCGGTCAATGGAACAGGTAAAAAATACCGGAGCCCACCTGCAGGGTGCGATATGCTATACAA
>JAPKXT010000166.1 GCA_026394695.1 Methanoregula sp. | reverse complement strand
GATTACCATGTCGAACATGGTCATGGCGATCGCATTGCCCTGATCTATGACAGCCCGGTCACAAAAACCATAAAACGTTACACGTATGGTGAGCTGCGTGACCTCGTGGCACGATGTGCCGGGGGGCTCAGGCAGCTGGGGGTTGTGAAAGGCGATCGTGTGGTCATCTACATGCCGATGATCCCTGAAGCGGTAATTGCCATGCTTGCCTGTGCACGCATCGGCGCCATCCACTCCGTAGTCTTCGGGGGTTTTGCCGCACGGGAACTCGCCGCCCGCATCGAGGATGCCCGGCCCCGGGTAGTCATCTCTGCGTCGTGCGGGATTGAAGTCAACCGGATCATCTCCTACCAGCCCCTTATCGAAGCCGCGATCGCTCTGTGCAGCTACAAACCCTCCTCCTGTGTCATCGTCCAGCGACCTGAGTCACTGGCAATCCTGCGGCAGGGTCGGGATATCCTCTGGGACGTGCTCATGGATGCCGGACCTGTTGCATGCGTCCCCGTGCTTGCTACCGATCCGCTGTACCTGCTGTATACTTCGGGCACCACGGGAAAACCCAAAGGTGTGATGAGGGATAACGGGGGACATCTCGTTGCCCTGACCTGGAGTATGAAAAATATCTACGGGGCAAATCCCGGCGAAGTCTACTGGGCGGCTTCAGATATCGGCTGGGTTGTCGGCCATTCGTATATTGTGTACGGACCCCTGTTTTACGGCTGTACTACTATCCTCTACGAGGGAAAATCCGTAGGTACACCGGATGCCGGCGCATTCTGGCGGGTCATCGAGGAGCATGGGGTCTCAATCCT
The DNA here is from genome assembly GCA_026394695.1 of Methanoregula sp. Lineage (GTDB taxonomy): Archaea > Halobacteriota > Methanomicrobia > Methanomicrobiales > Methanospirillaceae > Methanoregula. The sequence continues at coordinate 1,008 of JAPKXT010000166.1, read as the reverse complement.
GTTCTGTGCCCCGACAGCGTTTCGTGCGATACGGAAGGAAGATCCCGAGGGGCAGTATATCAGAAAATATGACCTCAGGACGTTACGGATGCTTTTCCTGGCGGGTGAACGGTGTGATCCCGACACCTTACTCTGGGCACAAAACCAGCTGAAGGTGCCGGTTATCGATCACTGGTGGCAGACCGAGACCGGCTGGGCGATCGGCGGGAATTGTGCCGGTCTTGAACTCCTTCCGGTAAAACCCGGCTCGTGCACAAAGCCAGTCCCGGGATACAATATCCACGTGCTCGATGCCAAGGGGGGTGAAGTACCTGCAGGAGAGACCGGAAATGTTGTGGTCCGTCTACCCCTGCCACCGGGATGTTTTACTACGCTCTGGCAGAATGACAAAGATTTTGTCACGACCTATTTTTCAGCATTTCCCGGGTATTACCTGACCGCCGACGCCGGGTATATCGATACGGATGGCTATCTCTGGATTATGGGCAGGACTGATGATATTATCAATATCGCCGGCCACCGGCTTTCAACGGGTGCTATGGAAGAGGTGCTGGCATCACACCCGGATGTTGCGGAGTGTGCCGTTGCGGGAGTCTATGATCCGGTGAAAGGAGAAGTTCCGCTGGGTTTTGTTGTCCTGAAGGCAGGAGTTACCAAAAAGCAGGATTCAATCGGGCCTGAGCTCATTATTCTCGTGCGACAAAAGATCGGGCCGATTGCATCGTTTAAGGCAGCAGCGGTGGTAAAACGGTTACCCAAAACACGGTCGGGCAAGATCCTGCGGGGCACCATAAAAAAGATCGCTGATGGTGTCCCCTATACGGTTCCGGCAACTATCGATGACCCGCTCATTCTTGACGAGATCACCGAGATCCTGCAGGGAATGGGGTATCCCAGGACCTGAAAAAAAGCAGCAACCGGTTAACATATCCGGCATAGGGTAACAATAGTTACTTTGAAAAATTCTCCTTCCCGATGATACCATGCCGGTCACGTTCCTGTATCCCC
>JAPKXT010000211.1 GCA_026394695.1 Methanoregula sp. | reverse complement strand
TTCGAGCGTTTTGGTCTGCTCATTAATGACCGTATAGTCAGGACGCCCGTGGCTATAGCATCCATGGCGGGAATAGTTGATGCAGCCTACGTCCTTGAACGTGCCGAACACACCGGCGCTGCATTTATCGGGGGGTACTCCATCGATCAACCCACCATGGATGCGGCAAAGGTTATCACTGATGAGGGGAATCGCAAAGAATTTTTATACGACGATCCGGTAGAAGAACTCAAAAAACAGGTGGCACTTTTGGAAAAGAGCCCGGTAGTAGTGGGACTCAACCTCCGGGGCAGTAATCCTGACTCATTCCGCGCCATTGCACAATCGCTGGGAGAAAGCGTTGTATACGAAGTTGATGCCCATTGCCACCAGCCGGCAATTATTGCTGCCGGGTGTGGGGAACATTACTTAAAAAAACCCGCAGATCTTTTTGCTGTTGTCAGGGCGCTTAAATCCGAAGGCGTCACCGTTTCCGTGAAGATCCGTGCCGGTGTTGCTGCAGATGACCGCCTTTTAGTCCGGAAACTCTGGGGGGCCGGGGCCGATATCCTGCATATTGATCTCATGGATTTCGGTGCTGCAAAACTCCGGCAGATACGGAACAGCTGCCCGCTTGTGCTGGTTGCCAATAACTCAATAAATACCTTTGAAAGGATGCGCGATATGCTCTCACATGGGGCAGATATGGTGTCACTTGCGCGCAAATCTGATATCCGCACTCTCTCCGGGCTTGACGCCGCAATTACCCGGTATGCTATGGAAGATGGGTGGTATAACTCTCCCAAGCAGTTGTGCCGGGGAGGAGATATCCGTGCCCTCACCTTTTGCTGCATGCCCGTCAAAGAATGCCCCCTGATCCCCACGCTTTCCCGGATCAATATGCCAAAAGAAGATTACATCCGCCTGAAACTGGATGTGGTAAAAGACACCCCTCTCAAAAACGGGAGCCAGACCTGTTTTGGGAGCCTTGCCTGGTGCTGCAAGACATCTTCTCCCTGCATGTTCCGTGATATGACGCTGAAGCAGGAAGGACTTTCAAAGAAAGAGTATATGCGCCTGAAACGCGATCTCTCAGATACGATAATGAGCCGAGTATTCCATGACGTGCCTTCTGATGAGAGCTGTTGAACGTGCACAACTTGCAATGATGCTGGAAGTCTGCGCCTACCCAAAACCGGGGAACGTCGACCGTTGTCATGACTATCCTGAAACCCGGCTTGAACATTTTTTGGCGTCTGTTATCTTTGCCCGTCCGGCACTGGAAGAAGCAGAGTCTGGTGTCGGGCGGATTGGTGAGATAATCAAGCATGCCGTCCGTGACACCAACTGCCACGAAGGGGGAAACACCCATTTTGGTGCCTTTATCCTCCTTATTCCCCTCCTTTATGGCAAAGGCATCGAGGGTGCCTTGTCTGCAGTAGAAAAAACAGATGTATCGGACGCAGTTGCGTTCTACAAGGCTTTTGCCATGACATCGGTGAAGATGAATGCAACGGATGATCTCGATGTGCATGACCTCCATACCCTCACGATAATCCGGGACCGGGAGATGACCCTGCTTGACGTGATGCGCCATTCAGCGGCAAATGACATGGTGGCCCGGGAATGGATAACAGGATTCCCTCTTTCACGGCGGGGAGCGGATCTTCTCAAACAATATGGCCCGGGCCGTCAGGCAATTGTCAAAACCTTCCTCACCCTCCTTGCTTCTGAAACCGATACGTTCATCGTCAAAAAACACGGTCTGGCGGTTGCTCATGAGGTCATGCTCAATGCACGGGACGTGATTGACGGCAAACACTCTTTGGAAGAGTTTGATGCCGATTGTATTGCGCACGACATCAATCCGGGGTCAATTGCAGATATCCTCATTGCGTCACTGTTTATCGCGCTGGAAGAAGGATGGTCATGGGACTCCTGAGAGACGGTATTAACGAAATAATTGCCACCACGGCATTCAACGCTGCACCGATGGGAATCCATCTCCGCAACGGTAGTGTGACTATGGTCTTGTTTGCGGGAAGCCATACGGCGGAGAATATTGAGCGGGATGGCTGGGTTGTTGCAAACTATGTGTATGATCCCGTTCTCTTTGTCAGGACTGCTTTTGAAGATCTCCCCCATGAATCATTCATTGATGAACCGGTTAATGGTAAGATCATGCAGAGGCTTTCCGGTGCTGATGCCTGGGCAGCCTTCACTGCAACAGTTGAGCACAAGACCCATGACGCGATGATGGTCAGGCTGACGCTGGAAAAAGAGATTATTGAAGAGGTGTCGGTCCACCCGGTGAACCGGGGGTTCAACAACCTTATCGATGCAACGGTGCATGCTACGCGATATAAGGAGAACCATGATCAGGAATTAAAACGGCTGATCGGATATCATGCAGGTATTGTGCGGAAGTGCGGGGGAAAACAAGACCTCGAAGCGCTGGACCTCCTGTTGAAGTATATAGTTTAATAACCGCGTAGATACGAGTGGAGTCCCTTTGTCGGGGCAGTGGCGGTCAATGTATCCTCGGGTATATGGTGATCAGCATACCTCTTTGCAACTCTTTTTAAAATCTGCCCTACCCGCTAAAAAACCACAAAATCCAGTTAATACAATACGTAGTGAAGACAAAAAAATTTAAACAGACCAGAAATAATAATTATCATCGATTATCAGAAACGAAAATTACCGGAGTAATTGGCTTGACAGGACAAAATTCGGACAACAAGATGTCAGGAGAAGTTTCCCCTTCTTCAAATTCACAAAAAAACAGCGCTCTGTTTGGGAAAGGAACCATGGTTGCGATAATCGGGTTTGTTGTAGTCCTCATTATTTTTCTTGTCTATTTTCAGGCAGGATCACAATCAGGGATTTCTGCACCTGTCTCCCTCCAGTCATGCGGGGAGAAAGTGATCATGTATGCCAATGAAAACCTGGTCCAGCCCGGTACATCGATCTCCCTTCAGTCATTATCGGAAAACCGGGGAATGTATGAGGTCCATGGAAAATACCAGTCACAGAACGTCACAATTTATGCAACAAAAGACTGTACGATGCTCTTTACAAATGGTATCGATATGGCCAGTACCGGGAGCACAGGCAGTACAGCGCAGACACAAAAACCAACCCCCACACCTTCACCGGTAAAGACGGCCCGCCCGTCTGTTGATCTCTATGTAATGGCATTTTGTCCTTATGGTACACAGGCTGAGAGTGCCATGAAACCTGTCGTTGACCTGCTTGGATCAAAAGCAGATATCCGGTTGCTGTACATTACGACAGTCGGTGGCTCAACGGTTGATTCGGTCCAGTCACTGCATGGATTATCCGAAGCACAGGAAGATCTTCGGCAGATATGCATCCAGAAGAATTATCCACAAAAGTTCTGGGATTACCTAAGTGGTTTTGACGCCCGGTGTTATCCGCTCTCACAAAATTCCACCAGCCTGAATGCATGCTGGAGAAACACTACTTCGGGTCTGGGAATCGATACGGCAGCAATCGAGTCCTGTGCGACCGGTTCCGCCGGGCTTGACCTGCTCAGGGCAGATGAGACGAGATCAAACCAGAATGGAGCAACCGCATCCCCAACACTGCTTATCAATGGTGTGAAATATCCCGGAGCCCGCACACCGGAAGCATACAAGCAGGCAATCTGCAACAGCTTCGATATTACCCCGACCGAATGCGGGACAACCCTTTCCTCCAGCCAGCAGGCAGCTTCTGCGGGAGGCTGCGGATAAAAAAAATTGGTGAATTACCTGTTTAACAACAGGTTCTTAACATTTATCTGATTATATCACATCTGTTGAATTGATATCCGGATCAAGTCCGGCATGCATCGGCAGTTCAGGTTACTCTATGGAATCGATTTCCCCAAAAAAACAATTAATCTATGATATTTGCATTGTGGTCAGCATCCTTGCCACAGCGGGGATTACCTACCTGAGTCTCACCAATGGGATTTTTGATGTTTTTCCTTATCTCTACCTGATACCTGTTGTCCTCATTGCCTTTGCGCGCCCGAAGGTCAGCATCTACGGGACTGTGCTTGTAGGCTGGCTATATTTAGCTCTTGTCTTTCTCATAGGAATGCCAACAAACCGCCTCTATACCCAGGCCACTATCTGGTTTTATGTCTTCGTCTCCATCGGTGTCCTCATCTCAATTTATTCCCAGGTTTACCGCAGGGAAGAAGATAAAAATTATGGGATGTATCATAATTCCCAGGCTGGTGCGTTTACTTTAGATAAAAAATCCTTACGGATCAAGGATCCCAACCAGAAATTTTCCGAAATTCTCCACTACGAACAGAAAGAACTCGGGGAAAAAACTCTCCCTGACCTCATCCCTGATTTTGATGAACGGAGGCGTTTTCTTGCGAGTATTGAGAATCAAAAGAGAACCGGGGATATTGAAGCCCGGTTCCGGACTGCGGATGGAAGTGAACGATGGGCACTTGTTTCTGCCGTCGAGACCAGTGAACCCTCCATTATCTGTACCCTTGTCGATATTACTGACAATAAGCTGGTAACGGAGGCGCTGTCTCAGGCAAATAAAAAAATCAACCTGCTCAACTCTGTTACCCGGCACGATATACTCAACCAGCTGACAGCGCTCCTTGGTTATCTCGACCTTACCCGGCTGAAGATAACAGACCCTCAGACCCTCAGGTATATTGAAAAAGAAGAACTGGCGGCAAATGCCATCAGGAAACAGATCCTGTTCACCCGTGATTACCAGAATATCGGTTATCAAACCCCCAATTGGCATAACATACCTGATACCGTATCCCGTGCATTCGCAACACTTGACCTTCACGGTGTCCGGATATATGCTGATCTGCCCCCCATTGAGGTCTATGCCGATCCCATGTTTGAACATGTGTTTTATAACCTGATAGAAAACTCAATCCGTCATGGGGAACGGCTGACAAAAATCACTCTGCACTCCCAGGAAACTCTTCATGGCATCAACCTGATTTTAGAAGATGATGGCGTGGGAATACCAGAAACTGCAAAAGAGAAGATCTTCAGGAGGGAGTATTTCAAAAATACCGGCTTTGGTCTTTTTTTGAGCCGGGAGATCTTATCGATCACCAACCTTACGATCAGTGAGACAGGAACACCCGGTGAAGGGGCACGGTTTGTAATCCATGTACCTAAAGGGATGTACCGTCCGGTTTTGGTAAACCCTGTTCTCCTGGAAAAATAATATCTATCGGCACAAGTATCAGGAAACGGAATTTCCCCACAATCTTGTGCGAAATTGTCCGATCATCTCAGGAGAAATGCACAACATCCCTGACCTTCAGCATCCATATAGATTCTCACCGGCAGAGGTATTTTTTTGGGTACTATGTTATTGTAACACCCGGATCTAAGAAGGATTTACGGGCTTAAAAATGGCAAAAAAAGCATATCCAAAATGCGTTGTAAAAAAGGAGGGTGATTGTGGAACTAAATGATGTTCAATAATCAAGATTTTTTTTACATCATTATGAAAATTCTTCATCAAATAAATGACGGGACCGTGCCTGTCCCCTCCCTTTACCCAAACCTGCACCTTGCGATATTGTGTAGTATTACCTGTTCTGGGGTTATTGCAATTGGGGGCACCATAGTGGCGGGGGGCAAGCCAAAGGCGAAGCCCCCTGGAACGATATGATTTGGTGTTAAACTGGCAGCAAACGCTTTTTTTTACCAACCCCACAAAAATACTGTGGTGACTGAACTTGCTCAGTCACAAAAAATCAGTCACAAAAAATATCAGATCCCCGTTTCAGGGAGACATGATCAACATACCCGGGGCACCGGGTCGCCCATGGGCGGTTCGATGAATCGTTCGCCACCGATGGCGGTCTCCATGATAACATGAGCCCCTTGTGTAACCCTGCCGACCACTGCAGCATCCTTACCGTACTTGTGCGAGTGAAGGGCTTTGAGGATGGAATCCACGCTGGAAAGAGGAACTCCCATAACGGCTTTTCCTTCATTTGCAACCTCAAGCGGATCGATACCCAGCATACCAGCGGCGCTCCTGACGCTTTTCCGGATGGGCATTTTTTCCTCTTCTATCCGGACACATACCCCGCTCTTCTTTGCCATCTCGTTGATAGCGCTTGCAAACCCGCCCCGGGTCGGGTCCTTCATCGCATGAATCGTGCCGGCTTCGAGCACCTTTTCAATCATTCCCCAGAGAGGTGCAACATCTGACTTGATCTGATCGCCGAGATCGAATCCCTCCCGGTGTGCCATGATCGCTATGCCATGGTCGCCAAGGGTTCCTGATACTATGATCACATCGCCGGGCACCAGACCATTGTCCCGCACTATATTCCTTGCGATGCCGATACCGGAAGTATTGATCACAATTCCATCAAGCGCTCCCTTCTCCATCACTTTTGTGTCACCCGTCACAAGGTTTGCGCCCGCCTCACCGAGTGCGTCGTCCATTGATGCTACAATCTTTGCGAGATCATCGATTTCAAATCCTTCTTCAATGATCATCCCGCATGAGAGAGCTATCGGCCGCCCGCCCATCATCGCAAGATCGTTAATAGTCCCGCATACCGAGATCCTGCCGATATCACCACCGGGAAAAAAGATAGGGCGGACAACGTGGGAGTCAGTAGTAAAAACGAGGTTTGAGCCGCTGAACGGTATCACTGCACCGTCATCCATTGCTTCCAGCCCAATCCCGCCAGCGTTGTTGTTCCTGAACCTGGTGAGTGTCTGTAAGAGTTCGCCCATCACTTCCCCACCGGCTCCATGCATCATGTTGACCTTCATTTAATCAGCCACCTCAATCTCCACGCTTGTCACCACAATCTCCCTGCCTTTGACCATCTCGGGAAGTGCACCGCATTTCGGGCAGATAAAAATTTCATCTCCGGAGTACCCGCACGAACACCGTGTCTGGGGGGTTTGTTCGTGGCATTCGAGTACCGCTGTTTTAAAAAGAGGATCTTCTTCCTTGATCGTATCGAAAAGAAACACTACCTGCTCCGGGTTCACCATCGCCATCTTCCCCACATCAACGCTAACCTTTTTTACCATTGTCGCGTTGTTCTCAATTGCTGCCCTGCGTGTGGTCACGTACAGGTCATACGCAATGGTGTACTCGTGCATCACCCCTCCAATGCAGCGTATACCTGTTTAAAGATCTCCCGTGTCTCAAGTCCCTCCTCACGGGAGAGCCTCTGGATTGCAAAACCCACATGCACAAGCACGAACTCGCCGACCTTAACATCTACCAGATCGAGCCGGACTTCCTGTTTCAGGTCGCCATAGTCCACAAGCCCGATATTTCCCTCTTTTATTTCAAGCACTTCAGCGGGAACTGCAACGCACATCAATGATCCTCTGGAATATCCAACTCATACGTTGGAGGTTCAACCACATAAAAACAATGATAATACGCTAAAATCAGGTTCACGTAATTATTTTTGGCATCATCTGATTTCATTTTCATATACTGCGATCCGAATAGTAATTAAACACCAGTTTCGATAAAAATCTATGAAGGTAAAAAATATTGCCGTTTCCGTAATTATTGCAGAAATCGTCATCCTCATCCTTATCCTCATAGTTGTCATCAACGGGATGGTGAACATGGTCATTCCTTCGGACTTAAGTAAATACGGGGGTATGAGGTCTGAAGAGGATCCGGTTATGATGCTATTCTTCTTTTACCCATTTGTCGTAGCGTTTGCGGCAGCAATTATCTTTGATGTTGTAAAAGGCTTCCTGAAAGGAACACCGTTGCAAAAGGGGCTGATGTTCGGGGCTTTGCTTCTCGTTGTCATGACCATCCCCAGCCTGTATGTGATGATCACATCAATGACCTGGCCCGTCGCTTTCTCTATCAGTACCGTAAGATGGGAGATCATCTCGCTTCCTTTGATGGGGATTCTCTTTACAAAGATCTGGAAACTCTCATAAAACAAGCCACGGTCGTAGGAGTTTAATACCCTTTTTCCCGATGGAAAATACAGAACAGGAACTACGCCGGGGAAGAGATTTGAACTCTTGAGGTGCAGGGCACCAGTAGCTTTCAAGGCTACCGCCTTCCCGGACTAGACTACCCCGGCAGTGCTCCATATGTTGGGTGTCCGATTTAAAAAAGGCTTCTTAATTAAAAGGAGGGCCGGCAGGAAATAATTTTTAACTGTCAATTTTTACCGGTTTCTTCTCATTATCAAAAACGCCAATCCTACCGCAACAATCCCGAGTAATGGCAATACCATAGACTTTGGCGTATCAACCGGTGTTTGTTGTGCAGACGGGATAAACGGTGCCGGAATAGTTGAGCTTACTGCAATAGAGTTGGCATTTTCTGCATATACGAAAACCTCGTTGTTCAGAGAGGACTTTATCGGGTAAACCTTGATGTATATCAGTTTGCCATTTCCCTGTAACGTGACCCGCTCCGGATATTTTTCACCCTGTTCATTCACCAACTGGATGGTGCCTTTCTGATCGACATATTCTATGATCCAGTCAATAGAAGACGAGGTATGAATTGTAACAGGTCCAAAACCGGTTTTTATGATAAAATAGGCAGGATTGTCCCGGGATGCTTTCGTGTGAGCGGATACTATGGATACGGTAGTCGGACTCGGTGTACTTGTCAGGCTTTGCAGTCCAGTAACGGTGATAATCCGTTTTCCAACATACCCCCGGGCATCGGTGAAACTCACCTCGTAATCGCCGGGTTCAGTAACAGGTATTTCCGTTGCAAAACTGCCCAGGTAATTGGTATTTACATAAATGGGTCCGAAAATTATCAGATTATCCGGCCCGATAGCTTCAACCTGGACTCCGGAATTTTCATCCCCTTTGATCGCTCCTGCAATGGAGATCTTTCCGTTAAAATTCTGGGTGGTGGCAGAGGTGAGTTGAATATCATCGGAACGATCAATCAGGTTCACAACCCGCATGCTCACGGAATCACCCATATCATTTGTCGGGACTTCAACCTTGTACATCCCGGTTTTCAGACCGGTGGTATCAAAGACTGCACGGAATGAATAGTCAGACTGAACATAGACGATCTTGCGTTTAATTTCAGTCGTTGTTGTCAGCTGATAATAGAGCACGACATCGATTGGCGTACCAATACCAAAGGTTGTCGTCCCGGTAACGATAAGAGGTTTTCCAACGGAAAGTGAATCTGGAGCATCGATATTTACCAGGTATGCTGATGCAAATCCCGACAGAAAGAGCAGTCCCATCACGAGCAGGACGATCTTTTTCATCTATATATGTTCAACTAGTATGATGTTAATGATTTCTGAACTCAGGGAAAAACCTCTCGCGAGCTGGCGGGGGCAGGAACGGTATGGCAATGAATTGCTCGAGTGCCTCACGGTCATTTTTAAAAGTGCTGGATGCACATGGTCAAAATGCAGGATGTGCAGTTACCGTCATGAACGGTATTCTGGTCAGCAATCCCAGGAAACAATACTTGAGCACCTTCGTGCGCAACTGGCATGGGTGACAGATCAGTATACATCTGAAGCGTACAGCATGGTGAAAATTTTCACTTCCGGAAGTTTTTTTGACCCGTGTGAGATACCCCGCGGTTTTCTCTCTGATATTGCCACCACCTTCAAAGGAAAACTGCTGATTGCAGAAACACGTCCTGAATTTGTAGATGCAGAAGTTATCTCGTCGTTTCTGGATATCCTTGATGACGGAAGTTATAAGATACCCCTCTATTGCGCGATGGGACTTGAGACGAGCAGTGACTATATCCGGGAAAAGTGCATCAATAAAGGTTTCACGTTCGCTGATTTTACAAACGCAGCCAGAACAGCTCATTCTGCCGGAGCTGGTGTGAAAGCCTATCTTCTCTTAAAACCGCTTTTTTTGACAGAGGGTGAGGCAGTTGCCGATATGAAAACTTCAATCCAGGATGCGGCAGTTTACGCAGATATGATCTCCATGAACCCCTGTACCGTCCAGCGCAATACCGAACTGGAGTATTACTGGAAACGGGGTGCGTACCGCCCGGCCTATCTCTGGAGCGTCCTGTCAATTCTTGCAGATTCTCCGGTGCATATAACCTGCGATCCGCTTGGTGGCGGGCAGAAACGGGGACCACACAACTGCAAAAAATGCGATTACGAACTCGTGAAAGGCATCCAGGATTATTCGCTCAATGCGGACCGTGATCTGATCGATGCCCTGCTCCAGATCAGTTGCGACTGTAAGCAGGAATGGGAATATATCGTAACCTCAGAAAAATCGTACTGCATGCCCCTGACTCAATAAAAAATGAGAAATAATTATTTTTTCGCACAACTGCTCTGTATGTCGAGTTGTTTTACCAGCAACGGGAGGAAAGTTCCTGCGTCAGAAACAATACCGATGGCCTGCGTGGAGCCACGGTCCATGAGCTTGGTAAGTGCTGTCGGGTTGATATCCACACACACCGTTTTTACGTTTGAGGGCAGGCAGTTGCCAACGGCAATCGAATGAAGGAGAGTTGCAATCATCAGCACCATGCTGCATCCTTCAATATGCTCCCGCGTTGCGTCCTGAGCTTTCATTACATCCGTGATCACATCAGGTAACGGACCATCATCGCGGATGGAACCGGCGAGTACGAAGGGTATTTTATTTTTCACGCACTCGTACATGATCCCGCCGGTAATTACCCCTTTATCGACAGCATTTTTTATTGAACCGGCACGCATAATCTCGCTGATCGCATAGAGGTGGTGCTTATGCCCGCCCATTACCGGCTTTCCGGTTGAGATATCCATCCCCAGTGATGTGCCATAGAGATTGAACTCGATATCATGAGTGGCAAGGGCATTACCGGCAAAGAGGACATCGATGTAGCCTTTGTGGATCATCTCTGCCAACGCTTTATCCGCACCGGTATGGATGATCGCAGGACCGCCGACAAATGCAATCTTTCCGCCTTTTTTCCTTATGTCAAGGATCTCGCTTGCGATCTTTGCAATCAGGGTTTCACTTGGCCGCTCGGGAGAGACCGTACCGTGCATAAACTCAAATGTGCTGCTCTCCCGTGGACGTTCCGGGTAGCTTACATTGACTCCCTGTTCACCGACAACCACAAGATCTCCTTTTTTGATGCTGCCAAGGGAAGTGCACCGTGCGGTTTTGGTTTTCATATCGACAACAATTAAAAAGTCCATCTTGGTCGGTTCTACCGCGATCCATTCATCGCCATATTTGACCTGGGTCGGATGATTGGACGTGGTGTAGAAACCTTTCGGCACGATACGATTGCCTTCTGCGGGTACAAGGTGGACATCTTTTACTTCCCGTGGTCGTGCGCCAAGCCGGTGGAGCTCAGAAAGAATGGATCGCAGATTCTCTTTGTTAGATGCTGCGATACGCAGACGGGCATAACTGGGATCAGTCTTTTTTTTCCCGATATCAAAAACAAGGATCTCGAAATTGCCTCCCATATCCATTACCCTGTCAAAGAGCTGCGTCATGATGCCCGAATCGATGATATGACCTGCGAGCTCAATTTCCTGCGATTCCACCATAATATAGAGATCTTGGGTTATGCCCCTTAATATGCATTCCTGCCAAATATGACAGGATTGCGCTTATTTTGAGTGCTGGGGCACAGATTGGGATGTTTGATCCTGCGCGGACTTCAATGATCAGGGAATGTGCAGGACCCGGGAATGTATTGTTAAAATTGCAGTTTTAAGAAAATCTTCAGCCCGTGCAAGATCTGCAGGTGTATTGACGTTCAGGGCAAGTCCTGGATCGCTGATAAGGACCTGTAGTTCATCCTGGGGCTGTTCAATGAGATCACCCCGGAGAATATTTACGCCGGCCGGGCATGCCTCAACCCCGTTAACCTGTTGACGGCAGGACATACCCCCGATGCCTGCATGAATACGTCCAGCCGGAACCCATGCTGAACAGGCATCTTTTCCCGATTGATGATATGAATCGGCAATTCGCTGGATAATTCCCGTACTGATGCAGGGGATATCAGATACACAGACAAAAAGCGGGTGATGTTCCTCCAGGGTTTTTACTGCACTAATCATATCTTCGACGAAACCCCCGCCATCGGTCTTGCAGAATACTATACCCTGTGCCCGGCACCAGTTCATGGTCATGGGAGTCTTTGGTGACGCGGCCACAACCGGTTCAAACCCGGCTGCTGAGAACGCCTCAATCACGTAGGCAATCATCGGTCGTCCACAGATTGAAATGAGGGGTTTTTCTCCCCGGTTCAGCCGGCTGCCGGTGCCCCCGGCCATAATCAGTGCATGCATGCTGATAGTGCCTCGGTAAGGATACAGTTTTCCTCTCGTGTCCGCACTGCTACACGAATGCAGGTGGGTAAACCAAATGATGTGCAGTCGCGGACGAGAATATCCTGTTGTTCAAGTGCGGCACAGAACGATGTAACATCCCGCCAACATTCCACGAGGAGGTAATTGGCAGATGAGGGATTGCAGTGCAGGCCCATGGCGTCAATCTCAGATGCGAGCCATTCACGTTCCTGTGTGATCGCGGCACGCGATGCTGTGAGTTCATGCAAGTGCCGGAACGCTTCCAGTGCATATGCCTCTGCAAATGTATTCACGCTCCATGGGGGTCGGGCGATCTCAATTTTATCAATAAGGTCCGGATCGCCAAAACCGTACCCGAAGCGGATGCCGGGAATTGAAAAACTTTTCGTGAGAGAATGCAGCACGAAGAGATCCGGGTCACGCACATCCACCATGCTCTGTGCAGGATCCGCCAGTTCAATAAATGCCTCGTCACTAAAAAGTAGCCCTCCATGGGATTTCATGTCTTCAAGATGGCAGTTCATCTCAGGTTTTTTCAGCAGAATACCGGTCGGGTTGTTTGGGTTGCATATAAACGACACGTCGGCATTTCCGGAATTACTTACCCGGTTTGCCCCGGCAAGTCGGGCAGACAACGCATATTCCCCAAAAGTGGGGGATTGTGTATAAAAATATTTTTTATCTCCCTTAAACACGACTGAACAGAACACCCTGATGATCTCAATTGACCCATTCCCTACACATATTTCATCAGAAGGACGGTGGAAAGCAGATGCGATACAGGTTTTTAACTGCGTGTACCTGTCATCAGGGTAATATGCAAGGAGTTCGGGATCACAATGCCACTCGAACAAGGGAGCGAAGGGATTTGTACTCGCGCTGAAATCCAGCACCGTTTTTTGGGTTTTCTCGCGCTGCCGCTTTCCGGTACCGCCATGAACCTCCCGTTCTGGAAAGTCAATAATCATTTAAATCCCCTCTTTTTCAAATTACTTGGATTGGCTGTCTTAAATGTGTTTTGAGAGACTTACAAAAAGCAAAGAAGAAAGTTTTTATACATTATCTGTAATAGTTTGGATCATCTGGTTAAGTCAGACACAAGTGTTCTCTTTGTCTGACATATGAATGACAGATGACAGACATGTGTCAGAAATGAGAGATACAACGATGATGCAGAGAATCACGCTCCGGTTACCAGAACAGCAAATCTATCTGCTCCAGCAGATGGTCAACTCCGGGGAATATCCCAATGTATCAGAAGCTGTCCGGGCAGCGGTCCGTGAACTTGTTGAAAAACGTGCAAGTCGTGTCTTGAAGGATAGCGACCAGGTTTCATTCAAGGTTTGAGAGGGTAAACATGCAGAGTATTATTAATGATGCGTTAAAAAACGCCGAACTTGAAAAAGAGCTGAATAAACCAAATTCAGCGAACGCAATGGAAGATGACTTTGTCGGCCAGCCACGAATCGTTATTGTGGGTTGTGGTGGAGCAGGTAACAATACCGTGAACCGCATCCACCACATGGGTGTTTCCGGTGCAGAAACGATTGCAATCAACACGGACAAGCAGCATCTGGACATGATCCAAGCCGATAAACGTATCCTCATTGGCAAATCCCTGACCAAAGGCCTCGGTGCCGGTGGATATCCGGATGTCGGCAAGCGCGCAGCCGAGATGGCACGCCCGACACTTGAAGCAGTCCTTGAATCTGCCGATCTGGTTTTCATCACAGCAGGTATGGGAGGAGGTACCGGTACCGGTTCCGCTCCAGTTGTTGCATCAATTGCAAAGGAGCAGGGTGCAATCGTAGTCGGCATGGTCAGCTACCCGTTCCAGGTTGAAAAAGCACGCCTGATCCGTGCTGAAGAAGGTCTCGAGGCACTTGCAGCCGCATCAGACTCAGTTATTGTCCTTGATAACAACCGGTTGAAGAACTTCGTTCCGAACCTGCCCTTGGGCCAGGCATTTTCTGTAATGGACCAGCTCATTGGTGAAACCGTTAAGGGTATTTCGGAAACAATCACGGAACCATCACTCATTAACATTGACTATGCCGATGTCCGGGCGATCATGTCCAAGGGCGGCGTTGCTGTCATGCTTGTTGGCGAAAGCAAACAGCAGAACAAGGCAGAAAGCGTTGTCCGTGAATGCCTGAGCAATCCGATGCTTGATATTGACTACCGCGGCGCAACCGGAAGTCTCATCCACATTACAGGAGGAACTGACCTTACGCTGCAGGATGCAGAAGAGGTTGCAACTTCGCTTACCTATGAGCTTGATCCTCATGCAGATGTTATCTGGGGAGCCCGGGTCAGGAACGACATGGAGGGCAAGATCCGTGTGCTCGCTATCATGACCGGTGTCAAGAGCGCGCAGATCCTCGGGACACGCCAGTCCTACAAAACCATGATTGCAGACATTGAGAACAAGCGCTCAAACCCAAAAGCGGTTGAGATGCCCCAGAGCAGGAGAAGCAGCGGCAGGGACCAGCCCAGTGGCGGCGGCGTCCTGGAATGGGTCGGTTAATCACAACCACGCACAAGCACTGTAAATTAAAAAGTTCCACTCAAGCATTCTCCCGGAAATTTCGGGAAACAGATGGTTCATCCGGACCAATGCCAGCAGAAAAGTTGGTAAAAATCGGATAACTTAAGGGAGTTAAGGGTTACTCCTTTAGATAAACCCCTTTTTGTAATTGTTAAAGAAAACGGCATTTTCGGATCTGACCTTCTCCCAGATCGTGGTACCCCGTGCATTTTCTCCGTAGAAACGGCGAAACACTTAATAATTCCCCGCGCCTTTAAAATATAGTACATTCGACCAGTCCTTCGCTGGGAGGATGGGGACGACACCACGTGATCTGGTCCGTCCCGGTATCGGGAGTTGAACATCATGAACAGAGTGTTGAACAAAGACTTCGTTCCGGGGTCTTATCTGAATTCTGCGTTAATATTCATTTCTGGTGTTTTTCGTCCTGCATCCTGTATGCAGAGTTGTCATGTGAGAGAATCAAAAGGGTCATCTATTCACTCTTTTGGAAGTTTTTACCTCCAGCATACTACATCTGCCCCCAAGCCTGGGAATCGATGAGGAGTGGTAACGCATGTTGAATGACCTGATGGAAAAAAGAAAGAAGATTCTCGCCGAGTCTGAAGAGCACAAAAACCGCCGCAACGAACTCAATGCCGCCGCAAGCAAGTCCGCCCGGGAACGTAACGCACTCAACAACCAGACACGGGAGTTTGTGGAAGATGCGCAAAAGAACAAAGATCTCCGGGATAAATACAACCAGGATGTCCTTGACTTAAAAGGGCAACGCAATGACTTTAATGATAAGGCCAACGTCCTGTTTGAAGAGATTGAATCGTTCAAAAAAGAGCACGGAACCCTGAAGAACCGGGGGGTCAAGGAACTCCAGAAACAGATTGAATTTATGGAGTACCGCCAGCAGACCGAAGTCTTTACAACGGACAAAGAGCGGGAACTGATCGAAAAGATCAAGCAGATGGTTGCTCAGGTGCGGGAGCAGGAAGCCGAACTCGAGCAGAACAAGGAGATACGTACCAAGATTACGGAAGCCCGTGATTTTCGGAAACTGGCCTCCGATCTTCATGCAAAAGTAACCGAATTCGCTGAGCTTGCCCAGAAACATCATGACCTCATGGTTGACTCCTATAGGAAGGCAGACAAATCACGTGAGGCAGCAGATGCTTCACACAAGAGTTTTGTCGAAGCACAGGAATCTGCAGATTCCGAACACAAGTTCTTCATTGCCTGTCAAAAGGAACTCCGGGATTATGATAAGGTAATTTCCGGCCTGCGTAAGAAGACAAAGAAGGTCAAGGTCACAAAAGAACAAAAGGCGGTAAGAAAAGAAGCAGAGAGTCTCTTCAAGAACTTCCGGGCAGGAGAAAAACTTACCACCGATGATATATTGCTCCTCCAGCGCTCAAAACTTATCTGATCTTTTTTTTATTTTAATTTAATTAACAAGCATTTTATCTTCATCAGAATATAATCAGGGAACTATGCTGGATGTACCAGAAATCCCGGATGCGGACTGGAAGAAGTTATACTCGGAAGAACAGGATGCCTATAATCATAAAATTGAGTTACGGAATGAGTACAATACTGCAAAGGAAAATTATGAAATTTCAATAAGCCTTTTTGGTCCGGGCATCCTCATAATTATTGGGATTGTCGGTCTATTTCTCGCATCATTCCTGTTTTTATTCGGTCTTCTGATCCTTATTATCGGGGTTATATGGGCGTTTCTCCGGGTAATGGGACGGTCTCATGCCTACCAGCGTTATAAGGACACGGAATCTGCGCTTAAACTGGCACTTGGCGACAAATCATAATCCCTCTTTTTCACTTTCACTCCACCCCGACCACTACATTATCAGGGCACGGTCAAAGATCCGGATCATGGTTACTCTGTGGTGCTCGGAGAAAAACTCAATAATCAAGAATTACCTGAAGCCGGACTTCAATTCTGCCCTGGTGCCCTGCAAAGGACCGGAATGTCCAAAGTGAGGGGAGTGGGAAGGCCGTGGTGGTTGCATTCACCTCATAAAGGTGGATAAATACGGGAGGATGTAACCGGCTGCCACTCACCGTGCGTTTCTGTTGACGGGTTGAAGTAGAAGAACATAAAACCGTCAAAAAAAATACACTTTATCATGTCTGATGATTGTCCGTCGTTTCTGGAAGTTGGGGGTTATTTGTTCGTTCTCATAATTTCTTCTGGAATGCTGTTGTATATTTTATTTCTCTCATCGTTGCCTGCATTCCAGGTTGAGCCAATTGTGATCGTTATTGCCCTGGTATTCATTTTGATGGTGGTCTATTCCGTGTACAAAATTTATAAGAGTTTATTCCCGGCTTGTTGGCTTTAAGGGGTGTAGGAGTAACTTACAGTCAATAGAGAGCCACACCATGCGCTTCTGTTGGTGGATCTCAATGGTCGATGGGTGATTATACCCCCACATACACCCCCCTCTCATTCGTCATTACAATTATAAGGATAATCTGCTAATTATTTACGCAATGTTATTCCCTCATGTGCGCGGTCATTTGGAGATTACCAAACGGAGCCCGTATAAGAGGAATTTAACAATAAAGTTGCTGTCAGTTGGGGGTTTATAGTAGTAATGACTGTTGGACGAACATTAGTCCTGAGTGTTGATCGAGACGATGATATCGGCTGGAAGGCAAACGTTGAAAGCCCGGCCATCGGTCGTGCAGCATGTCTGATGGCTGCAAATACGTTAGCGCTTGCTGACCCAGAAGATTCCGATATCAACGCAATATTTTCAGCAGTCAAAATTTACGATGAACTGACGGCAAAAGGAGAAGAGGTGGCAATAGCGGTGGTTGCCGGAAATCATCTCCACATGATCGATGGAGACCGCAGGATTGCTGCCTCACTTGAACAGGTAATACATGAAACCCAGGCAACCAATTGTATCCTTGTGACCGATGGTGCAGAAGATGAGTATGTCATACCGATTATCCAGTCCAGGATCCCGGTATCCAGCATCCGCAGGGTGATTGTAAACCAGATGCCTAATCTTGAAGGCACGTATTATATCTTAAAGAAATTCCTTGATGACCCGAAGGTCTCCCGCATGGTCTTCATACCCCTTGGCCTTGCAATGATGCTCTATGCAACCGCCTACCTGCTCGATTATCCGGGTGTGGCAACCATCATTGTGGTAGGCGTCATTGGATGTTTTCTGCTTTATAAGGGATTTGGGTTCGATGAGATAGTCCATAGCATCATTGATGCACTCCGGGCATCACTTTCACGTGGACGGTTCTCGTTTGTCACCTATACAACAACAATCCTCCTAATTATCATTGGATTTACCAATGGCTTTATTAACGTCCTTAAATTTTATTCAACTGACAATAGTCTGGGTATTCTACTTTACCTGATGACTTTTATCTTTGGTTCAATTGAATGGCTTATCATCGCAGGTCTTGTAACTTCAGTTGGTATCATCATCGATGTGTACGCAAATGAACGCGACGGACTTGGAAAAGTGATCGTTTTTCCCTTCTTTGTTATTGCCCTCGGTCTCATCCTCTATAGTGCAAGCGTGTATATCATTTCGGTGAGTGGCCTTCCGGAATTTCCACTCTCCACAGATGTTTCGGCAATGAATATCCTGACCTTCACGATCCTTGGCATTTTTTCTGCAATTGCCGGGGTTATTGTCCAGTATTTTGTTACAAAAAAGTTGTCAGAACTCAGAAAGCAGGAAATTATTGAGGTCATGTAAGAGTTCCTGACATGGTGTGTGATTTTTTTATTTTTTATTGGTCGGTGTAAAAGCGTGACATATTTTGTTCCTGCAGGATTTTTTTAAAAGTCGGAGTAGTGGTGCCGGGCTACGTCGAAATGTGTTCTGACTCACGGATACGATGGCGGTTGCCACCCGATACACGAAGTTCGAAACTTCTTTTGAGAGATGGTGGCGGGTGTAGTGCTTATGAGTGTGATAAAAAAACAACTTTGCCTTGGGATGTTCCGGGGGAGGTGCCATGTGACACCAGAACGAACGAGATTTGTTTCCTGACAGAATCCTTACAAAATGTCATTGAATTAATAATAATCGGGGAAAAAGTGTGGAGAACACCATATCTGCTTCATGCTGTCTTTCCTTCAGGGAAACTATCAAACGGTTAAAAAAGTCCTTTGATATTACTTCCTTCGGAAAAACTAAAAAACTAATACGGTTATTTTTCCTTGGGTATCGTAATATTATTTACATCCGATTGCACGATACGGGTATCTGTGGCAAAATAACCCATTCCCCCGGGGAACTCTTTTGTCATCGTAAAGTTTTTTACTGCCTGGGGGGACTTGACGGAAAGCAGGGGAATTGCAATATTGAAGGTATGTGACGGGTACCAGTAGATCCCGTTACCGTATGATAACGATGCATCTTCAACGGTAAAATCTGCACTGGAAAGATCGATCCGATTTATTTTGGCATCCTGATAATTAAGAATTCTCATAAGTTTGTTCTTGAGATCCTGTTTGCCCAGTAAAAAAAAGATAAAACGCGTGTTTTCCTCAACCTTATAATTCACATGGATGACAGCACTGCCGTTATCGAGTTGGACCTGGATATCCTGTACAGTGATATAACTGTAGCGGTCCTCATTAGCAGCCATTACAGGAACCACCATGCTGGCAGAAAGGATGATCAGTAGCATGACAGCATAGGCTCGCATAGCATAGTACCTTCGTGAATACCGTTTAAATTGTTTTGGGAAAGGGCGGTTTGATATGCCGGAAATTTTGCATGTTCCAGAACGATCTATACTCGAAATTTCTCCGAATTAAAGATAAAAGAATGGTTATTTGTTATTGGCGAGGACAATCTCGATCGAAGAAACATTGGTCTTGCCAGAATCGGTATCAATAATCTCGGTTGAGGTAATAATCTCTTTTTTTGTCACTCCTTCAAGGAATCGGTTAAGGGCGATCTCAGCGGTATCCACAGCTCGGGAAATTGCTTTACCCCGTGCTTTGATCGCTACCTCTTCTGCTCCATTGTTAAACTGCGTGATGACTGCAAGTACGTAGTTCATGACGGGCTTGTTGCCGACGAATACTATGTTTTCTTTGGGCTGCATCATAGGTCTCCTGTTCAGAGATATTTCTTCTTTGTAATGAGTTCTGCATTCAGTACACTTGCACCAGCTGCGCCGCGAATAGTGTTATGTCCCATCGCTACAAAGCGGACCCCCGGCCTGAGCCTGCCTACCGATACCGTCATTCCTTTCCCCCGCATCCGGTCAAGCCGGGGTTGCGGGCGATCCTTCTCCTCGTCAAAGAAATGTACGGATTCTTCAGGCTGAGTCGGGAGACCTTTAATCGGGGGTTTGTAATCCCGGAATGCATTTCTGAGTTTTTCCACCGGTTCTTTTATGTCTACCCAGACTGCCATGGTATGACCGTCGATAACCGCGACCCGGTGACAACTGGCACTCACGTTAAATTTGGCATTTGCCACCGTATTGCCCTTCAGAGTACCCATGATCTTAAGAGTCTCGGTTTCCATTTTTTCTTCTTCCTGGCCTATATAAGGAATGACGTTGTCGTAAATCGCCATCGCGGCTACTCCGGCAAATCCGGCGCCGGAGATTGCCTGCATGGTCGCTACCCGGACATCGGTAAATTTGAATTTACTCAGGGGGGCAAGAGCGGTGACCATCATAATGGTAGAGCAGTTCGGGTTCGTGACGATAAATCCGTCCCTGCCGGAATCACGCTGGACATCGATAAGGCCAAGATGATCAGGGTTAACCTCCGGAATAACGAGCGGCACTGAGGGGTCCATCCGGTGGGAACTCGCGTTGCTGCAGACTGCTATCCCGGCATCGGCAAATTCATTTTCCACATCAGATGCAATATCTGCAGGGAGCGCCGAGAAGACAAGATCGATGTCCTTCATCGCTTTTGGTGAGATAGGTGTCACTTTGAGTTTTGCAATTTTTTCGGGAAATGGCGTGTCGAGACGCCAGTTCACGATCTTCCCATAGGGCTGTCCAGCACTGCGTTCAGAAGCGGCGAGCATCGAAAGATTGAACCACGGATGATCCGCTAACAGTTCAACAAATCGCTGGCCAACCGCACCCGTTGCTCCGAGCACTCCAACATTGATCATGTGTGTCATGTCCTGTGTGTTATGTTTTCCCAATAAAATCTGGCGGGTTGTAAAATTCCATTTCTCCTGTGATAATAAAAACGTTGTTTTTTAATTTTTGTTTTATGAAAACCACTTTTAATCCTGTTATTAGGGAAAAATCGGGCTGAAATTTCCATCCATTACCTAAAGTCAAATCCTATAACTGAACAGAACAAAAATGGTGGAGATCCCCCCGTACTTAATAAAAATTAAAAAATTGGTAACCTGAACCAGGTTGACCTTTCAGTCCTATCCCATGTGAATAGCTTCAGACGGACAGACATCAACACATGTCTCGCAGTCCACGCACATATCCTTATCGACTTTTGCTTTCTCGTTCTCTATGGCAATTGCCGATGCAGGGCACTCACTTACGCATGTTTCGCATCCGGTACATTTACTGGTGTCAACGATTGCAACCAACAGATTCACTCCACTGTATATGTTGAACAAAAGGTAAAAAATAGGTTTCGATGTTTTCGTCTAAAGCACTATCAGGATATCTGCAAAAAATTTTGTTTTGCATGGATTTTTTACCGGCAGAAGTAAGAAAAGCGGGCTGCATTATTTTTGGTTTATTATCCTGGCAATTAAACCTTGGAACCAAAATCACCAAAAGAACGGATCGTGAGGAGATATCAAATCTGAACCAGAATTAATTCATGCAAAAATTATTTTTTAAGATTGAGTACATCACTCATTCCATAAATGCCCGGCTTTTTACCGACAACCCAGCGTGCTGCATGAAGTGCACCGGTTGCAAAGACGGACCTGTCGTAAGCACGGTGTGAGAGTTCGATTGTCTCAAAATTTTTAGAGAACATCACTTTGTGATCCCCCACAATATCACCGCCACGGATTACATGAACGCCAATCTCGTTCTGGCGTTCCATCATCCCCTCGCGACCGTACATCTTTTTACGGGGTCCTACTTCTTCTTCAAGGATCTGCAGGATGGTTTTTGCGGTTCCGCTTGGTGCATCTTTTTTATTCCGGTGATGGGCTTCGATTACTTCAATATCATACTCTTTTAAGAGCTTCCCGGCATCCCGCACCAGCTTCCAGAAGATATTTACTCCTACCGAGAAGTTACTGGAGATGACCGCCGGGACATTCCCCGTAATCGCTTTTTCCAGTTCTGCCCGCTGGTCAGTGGTAAATCCTGTTGTCCCTACTACCAGTGCAACTTTGTTGCGCGCAGCAATTTTTACGTTTTCAACTGCAGCATGTGCAACGGTAAAATCTATAAGCACATCAGGTCTGGTGTTTACTAATAGTGATTCTGTATCTTTTGATTCAACAATATCGATGTTGAAAAATGAGCCGGGTTTTAAGTTGATACCGCCAACAAGCTCAAGATCCGGAGATTCTTTAATCATCCGGCCAATAGTCTGACCCATGCGACCGGAAGCGCCACATACGACAACTTTTATCATAATCCCGGTCACCGGGCCCTTGGTTTTTGTAACGTTATAATCTTCCCTGCTGCAGGTTTACCAAGTTTTTTTATTGGTGCAACAGTCTTTGGCACGCCTTTTTTTGGTATCGTAGCAAGAATTTTTTTCAGTTGTTCGGTCTTCTTTTCATCAAGATCATCGAGCGGAAGCCTGACTGGACCTCCCGCCATGCCAAGAAGTTCAACTGCCTTTTTAACCGGGATCGGGTTCGTGTCAATAAACATCGACCGGAACAGTGGGGACAGAGCAAAGTGGAGGACAAGTGCTTTCTGGTAGTCTCCTCCTTTCATTGCCTCGTACAGGGCAACCATGCGTTTCGGGTCAACATTGGCTGCAACCGATATGACCCCGGCACCACCAAGTGCCAGGATCGGGAGCGTGATGTTATCATCGCCGGAGATTACGACAAAATCATCATCCTGTGTCTCTTCAATGATCCGCGAGATCTGCCCAATATTACCACTCGCTTCCTTGATGGCCACAATATTCGGGTGTTGTGCAAGTTCTGCCACAAGATCGGGTTCGAGATTCTGTCCTGTCCGTCCCGGCACGTTATACATGACAACCGGTATATCAAGGTCAGCAAGTTTTGTATAATGCTTAATAAGTCCTGAACGGTTTGGCTTGTTATAGTAGGGACTAATGATAAGAACACCATCAGCGCCAATGTCCTTTGCAGCCTTCGTTAGTTTTACCGCTTCTGCCGTATTGTTGGAGCCCGTACCGGCAAGCACAGGTATCCTGCCATTCACCTTATCAACGGTAATCTCTATGACTTTTTCATGCTCTTCAAATGTGAGCGTTGCCGATTCTCCGGTAGATCCGCAGGGTACAATGCCATGAATACCACAGGACACGAGAAAACCGATGTTGCGTTCCAGGCCCTGGACATCAAGGCCCATCGCAGAATTCCTTTTAAAAGGGGTTATGATTGCCGGAAGGACACCTTCGAACATAAATAAGGTTATGAGTGTTTCTTGGTATTTATTTTTCTTGTGATGTATCCGGCAACGCGGTTCCGGACACGCTTGCTTTCTATAACCGCAGATTTGCCAAGCTGCAGCTTGTTTTCATCAAAGCTGCCGGAGAAATTGTCCCGCTGCTTAGCTAAAAGATCTGTACCGAGAGTCTTGATATATGACGGTTTGATTCCCATGTGTGATTCCTCAAAGTTCTATACTTATAATGCGGTTCGATATCATAATAATATTGTTCGTCACGTCGATTGGTTTTTCGCCAAAAATGCGGATGACTGCTTCTTTTCCTGTCCCCCCGTAATCATAACACACGTCGGGGACACCATCTTTGCAACAGGAAGCCACTCCCCAGTCCATTGTCCGTATCCCTGGCGGTTCCTGTGAGCGATCAAATGAAGCGCATTCAAGAAGCAGGCTCTCTATTACCCTCATGGCATTTTTTGAATATCGCAGGATAGCCGCACATCGCATAAGGGGATCAAATTTCATCGTGGTAAGCACCATTCGCGCGGTATCTTCATCACCACCAAAGATACACGGGCCGACGGCTTGCGGCTTTCCGTTTTTATTGATAATTCCGCCCTGTATTGCCGCAACATCATAAATTTCCCGTGCGCCCCGTAGAGCATACGCGAGGTTTGCCCCACTATCCGGGATAAGCCGGACATCCAGAGATTGTTCGAGAAGTGTAGTTGCCTGAGCAAGTCTTTCAAGTACGTCACTGCGTTCCCGGCCCGGATCTGTCATAATCGTACCAATGAAGGAGAGGGCTGATATTAAGGGTGTCTTTTTTGACAATAAACCACATGCCCGTTCGGATATACATATATCCTTTTACGGAGAAGATTCATGTAATGGATGCACGACTCCTTGATGTGATCATAGGCTTGTCAGGCTTTCTTATCCTGATTGTAATGCTCGCTGTACTACCCATGGTGATGGTTGCAGGAGTGGCCTACCTTGCCGCCATTGTGATCTTTATCCTGTTCCTTTCCGGTGCAGGATATCTGGTAAATGAAAAAATCACGTAGATTTCAAAAAATTGCTTTTCTGGTCTTCTTTTTTATTTTCGAATAATTTTTTCTTTCTTTTTAAGCTTGTAATAACTGAGCGGGTGATTGACTTTCGCACATACTGCATCCGGGTGGGTGCAAAGCCCGGTTGTCTTCATTGCAGCGCAAGCAGGGGCAGTGTATTCCGTTCCCGATCCTCCGCGCCCCGTGATATGCTCTACCTGGTACATGGTCTTTTCCGGATCAAAATCCGGCGACCTGGCGTAGAGCTGGGCAATTACCGTTACATCCATCCCGATAGTATGAATAAAAGTAGTAAGAGCAAATCGGCCGGCGTGGGTGAGGTTTGTCCCGGCAGTCAGTGCCTGAATCAGCGCCTGCATGCAGGGGGGAAATGCACTCTCTTCTATGGTGCCAAACTGCTGGAGCATCTGCTCCTGGTATACTTTTTTTATGGGTTCAGCCACCGGCGCCAGTTGTTCACAAAGTGATTTTGGAACTTTATACGGCAGATCGTGACGGATGATAACACGGATGCGCTCTCGAAGGAGTTCATACCGTTCTTCTTTTTTTATCTCAACAAATCCATGGTGCACATTCCTGTTTACCAGTTTAAACCGTGCATCGTGGAGAGGTGAAACGATCTCCACGTAATCAGGAAGTGACATGCGCTCATCCGTGATAGTTATTCCAAATTCTGTGGCCAGATATTTTGATATCCGGCTGTAGCCATCATCATCAAGGACCGTATTTTCATTCCACCCTTTTTCGCCATCTTCCGTCCCGGTTTCTGAGACAAGGAAATAGTAGGCTCGTTCCGCTTCATACCGTGTAAGACGATCAAAAAGTTGTTTATCCGGGATGCAGGATGCAATAATCCTGGCCAGAACATAACTTGCGATCTCATCGTCATCACGATGCTGGAAATGGGCGATTACTGTTCTTTTTGAAGATAATGCCTGGTTGATGCGCTTTAAAGCGAGATCGGTGATAATTCTCCCTCTTTTTTCTTTGAGTAATACCTCAAGAGGAGGAAAAATATCTTTGATATGATCCTGGGCTTTTTTTAAAAAGGGAAAATGGGAAAGTTCCTTTGCTGATGGCACAAAATCCATCAGTCAGCCTCTATCCGGGGGGCGAGCAGGTACTCGACATGCCCGTTGCCGCCGGCAATAATAAAGGAAAACCTGGCCGGATGATCGATACCTAAAAAGATCTCGATCTCTGCTGCCCTGCTCATAACTTTTCCCATATCTTTTAAGTAATCTAAAGAGAAGAGCGACCTTGCCTCAACCGGCGTGAGTGATTTGAGTTCGTCCTTGCCAAATTCGCGCCGGATGGTATCAGTGTCCCCTTCGGCAATGAGATAAAACGTCTGGTCCTTCGGGTTGATTCCAAGAGCAATCTTATCAGAGATTACCGCTGCCGCTTTCATCGCATTGTTAAAATCATCACCGGTAATTACAATTTTTCCCGGAAGATTGATGGTGGGCGGGTTTGGATCCTTGCGGATGGTATTCGTATCAAGGAGGGTGATGGAATAATGGTACCCGTGGGCTGAAACTGACATCTTCTGGGCATTATCAGCAAGTTCAAGACTGATAAGATCGCCTTTGCCTGCCATGCCGAAAATATTTTTCATCTTGGAGATATCAATACCCAGCTGGCTTTTCGTGGCCTTATACGAATCGAATGCCTCTTTTTTGAGCTCAATTCCGATCATCGCTACATTGGCCGTGTCAACAGCCCTTGTAGAGATGCCATTCTCATCAGTATGCAGACGGCACTCCGGGACGAGAGCCGAAATTGCATCAATAAATTCCCTGAACACGTCTGCATCAATCGTTGCTTTTAACATTGCTTGTCTCACTTCTCCTTGTCTGACCGCGTTTTTAGTAAAAAAACTACCTGTTGTGTCGATAGTTCTTTTTGTTGTTTTATACCGGAAATCAATTGTTTAAGGTCGCATTACTTACGGCTTAACCGTTCTACGTTACGTTATATATTAGTCCATAATAATTTAACGCTGATCTTTTTGTTCTGACAGGGATTCTGGTTCAGGGAAAGAAAACATTCCTTTCCGGGGAGTATTATTATTGACTGATGATGATGGTTACCGGGTAAGATTTCTGATTATAAGAGGAAATAATATCCAAATCCTGCAATGCATATCACACAAAAGACGATCACCAGAGCGATAGTTATGGTTTGTTCTTTCCGGGTCATTGCAGACCACTCATTTTTCTGTTTCTTTGCAAAAAATCCGATAAGCAGGCCAATCACTGTCCCGGTTAATGTACCGAGCGCAATCACCATCAGGACATCAAACAGGTTCGCACTCATGCATACTCTCCCATTTCTGTTGCCCATTTAATGATATATAACATCACGCAACCTGCAGAATTAATGGTTTCACTTTTAAATAACAAGGTAATTCTGACCCCTCTCAAACGGTGAATTATTCTGTACGTAAATGCCTGAATACCAGCAGAATTACGATAAAACCTGCAACAAAAACGGCAGGTCCAGGTCCTGAAGCACGTAATATTTTCTGAATTGCCGGAGGAACCGGTTCCAGCAGGATGGTAACCCGCGTGGTCTGGTCCGGGATAATCCGCACTCTTTGTTCCGTGGTAACATACCCCTCTTTTACCACCGTGAGCGTATGATTTCCACCCGTAAAATTTGTCAGTGTGACCGGACCAATCCCCTGATCGACAGAATCGAGCAGGACCTGGGCCCCCGGAGGACTCGTGATAATTTCAAGAGAGCCGGTTAACGGGAGGAGCGTAGCTGTTACTTCTGTTATTCCTCCTGCCACAACGCGTACTGGTATGGATGTTCTGGTATATCCAAACCGCGAGAATGTCACCGTATACGTGCCTGGTTCGATCCCACCAATGATCAGAGGAGTGCTCCCACGGTAATTTTCATCAATTACAACTGAAGCCCCTTCAGGGGTAGTGTTAAGCGTCAGGCTTCCGGGAATTACATGAGTTGAAGCCGTTATTACCGGATTCCCGAGAGTAATGGAAATAGTACTGTACTCCGCACCATTCAACCGGGAACGATCATTTGGTCCGTTTACGACCCACACCGTATAGGTACCTGCATCAAGCCGGCCGTTCATCGTATTGGTGCCCCATTTGTATACCCAGTGATCATTGTCATCGACACTCACTTCCGTGAAATGCCCCTCATCAGCCCGGGCGGTAATGTCATTGAGGGTAACGCCATTTACCGGCAGATTGGGCCCGGTCAAAAACAGATACACCGTCGGGTTCCCGTACGAATAGCCTTGGAGCGAGATGATGTCTCCCTGGTATGCCACAATTCCAACGGATGCAGATGCCGGGCTGGTGAGGCAGAGGCATCCGGTCATAAGGATTATGCATATCAGGCAGTGGCAAAAAAATTTCATGGACCGTAACTATGAGTATGGTGCCCTGACTTCATGGATTTTTGCGTGGCTCGATTATTTCCCTAACTTTCCGAACACCTGTTTTTTAGTAGAGCAGGTATCGGGAGGATTACGGAACCTGGGGTTTATCCCCCATAAGCCGGAATATAAGGAGTATCGCCACTCACAAAAGATGGTTCCACAGCGATCCGGATGCAGTTTTTGATGGTAACTTATAAAAACTGCATTACCTGCTGTGGCGAAAAAACGGGGCAGCAGATCGATCCCATCCCGGGTGGAACATAGCTTGAACGAAATTTTGTGCCCGGTAAAATATCCATCTCCTATGAAACAGCGAGAAGGATTTTTATACTTCCTTTTTTTATGCATTCAGATTGATCTCTATACTCTCACCCGGTTGGAGTACGTTTACCCTGATATCCGTGGTTCTTTCAATGGCTCTCTTGAATGGTAACGGATCTACGGTAATCTTTTTCCATGTATTATAATGGATGGGTATTACCATTTTGGCACCAATGAAATTTGCGGCCATCATCGCTTCAGCAGGCCCCATTGTGTATCGGCCGCCAATCGGGAGCAGCGCGACATCCGGGCGATAGAGTTCGCCGATCAATTTCATATCTGAGAAGAGCCCGGTATCGCCTGCATGATATACCTTTACACCGTCCATGCCAATAATAAAACCTGCCGCAGTACCACCATAGCACCCGATACCTGCCTCTTCAATCCATGACGAGTGTGCAGCTGCAGTCATCGTGAAGGATATACCATCAATGAAAATCGTGCCCCCGATATTCATACCTTCGGCCGGCAGGCCTTTTGATTTTACGTATTTCGCGATCTCGGTTATCGCAATGGTCTTTTTTCCCAGTGCGATGGTTTCTCCTATGTGGTCATCGTGCCCGTGAGTGACTGCGACAAGATCAGGATTCGTATCAAGAACACTTCTGCCTTCAACAAAGGGATCGATAAGGATTTTTTTTGACCCCGTGAGAAGAACACAGGAATGCCCGAGCCACGTAAGTTGCATATATCCAGATCAGATTTTATTGGGATGAAGGTTTCGCGTTCCTGGAGCAGGTCGAGAGAGCACCAGCACTAAAAAAGGGATCTGTATCCGGTCCGGGGCGAACCGTTATGTCACATCTATCAGTTCAGCTTCTGTGATATCGATGGAATCTCCGAGACTGTCAGCAGTTGCACTCCGTGTCATCTGCTCGGACAGATCCCGGTCTTCCATAACATCACGGACCCTGTCAATATATACCTCAATGGTGGGATCTTCTTGTTCCTCAATCACGTGCCGGTATTCACGAAGTGTCGATGGACTCACGCCCAGTTCTTCGGAAACTTCTTTCATGGTCTTACCTGACTCGATCAGTTTTTCCATCTTGACTTTGTCAAACGGCATCTTAAAGTCAAGGTCACGGAAGAGCTTGAGTCTGACCCGTGCACGTGCAACGGTCTTACTAAGCTTCTCATCCCCGAGTTGGCGGGCAATTTCTGTATCATTCTTTCCTGCATAAAACAGGGTGACAAGTTTTGCAAGCTGGATGGGTTTTAATGATGTTTTGAAGATTCCCTGTTCTGTGATCTCTCTCATCACGAGAGCGACCTCGCGTTCGATTGCGTCACTGTCTCTCAAAGTACCATGAATATTCTTCATCGGCTCGACAATCTTTGTCTTGCCCGACATGGTACTGAAGAGTTTTAGAAGCTGTGTCTTGCGTTTGTCTTCGGTCATTGCATACCCCGTCATGGGATTAGGATATACAATACTTCGCCTCCTATTTAATCCTATCTTTACGCATCCTTTAACCAAAAAACCTATAAATTGGTGCGGGATTGTATATATTCCCCATGGAATTTTTTAGAGGAAATTGTTATTTTTCATTTTTTCTTTGGTCAGAAAATTGAGCGACAAAGAATTTCAACGGGTTCCCTCCGACTTGTAATAACGATGGCAATAACGCAGAATGTGAAAATACGGAGAATTATTTTCTGAAGAGAACTTTCATACACATGAAAATATTTTGATAACGACTGTCAATTCTTTCTCTTGTCATGTGCATGATTGAACATGCAGTACCGCGTGAATTATAATAGCTCAAAAACCAATAAAGACGAACTTAGGACAAACTCTACAAGAAGTGATGAATATTGGTACAAAGTTGTCGTGATGTTTTTGAAAACGTGATGGAACTTGCCAAACGCAGGGGTTTTATCTGGCCCACATCCGAATGTTATGGAGCAGTGGCGGGATTCATCGATTACGGTCCGCTCGGCGCGATGATGAAACGAAGGGTTGAAAATGTCTGGCGTGATTTTTACGTTATCCGGGAAGGTTACTATGAGATTGAATGCCCGACGATTGCACAGGAAGCAGTTTTTATTGCATCAGGGCACGTAAAAGGTTTTTCTGATAAGATGTGCCAGTGCCCGCACTGTAAGGAGTACCTGCGTGCTGACCACGTTGCCGAGGGGGGAAACATACCAAACCCTTCGGTTATGAAAAATGAAGATCTGGCTGTTGCCATCACTTCCTGCAAATGCCCCGCCTGCGATGAAGTGCTTGGCAATGTTGAGGTCTTCAATTTCAACCTTATGTTTTCAACAACAATCGGCCCGGGTTCACAGCGGACGGGTTACCTGCGTCCTGAAACCGCACAGGGAATGTTTGTTGATTTTTCTCGCCTTCTCAGGTTCTACCGGGACAAGCTCCCCTTCGGTGCAGTGCAGATCGGTAAATCCTACCGGAATGAGATCTCCCCCCGGCAGGGTATGATACGGCTACGGGAGTTTACCCAGGCAGAGGCCGAAATCTTTGTTCACCCGAATGAGAAGAACCATCACCCGTCATTCAAACGCTATGCGGGGTATCGGATGCCGCTGCTCACGTACATCCAGCAACAGAAATGTGAAAACGCTGTTGAATTCTCCATGCAGGAAGCTGTTGACAAAGGAATAATTGCCAACGAATACGTTGCCTACTATGTTGCCCTGACGCACGAACTCCTGGTCACGATCGGGATCAAACCCGAAAGACTACGGTTCCGCCAGCACCTTCCCGATGAACGGGCGCATTATGCCACTGACTGCTGGGATGCAGAAGTATTTTCCCAGCGTTTTGGCTGGGTGGAAACCGTGGGTATAGCGGACAGAACAGATTATGACTTAAACGCTCATGCAAAGCAGAGCGGCACTCCAATGACGGTTTTCATACAGTATGAAGTTCCGAAGAAAACCAAACGCCGTCGTATTATCCCGAATATGAGCGTTCTTGGTAAACAATACCGCACAAAGGCAAAAGCGATCTTTGATGCACTGACAACCGCAACACCCAATTCAGAAGGTGCCGATATTGAGGTGGATGGTGAAAAAATCCATATCCCTGCCAACCTGTTTGAAGTCCGTGATGAAGTGATAGATATTCGCGGAGAAGATATTGTCCCCCACGTGATCGAACCATCGTACGGGATTGACCGCATGTGTTATGCGGTGCTGGAACAGGCATATGATGAGGATATCGCGGATGGCGAAGCCCGGACCGTGATGCACCTCTCACCAAATGTTGCGCCAGTCCAGGTAGCCGTTTTTCCACTCATGACTCGTGATGGTCTTGATACAATAGCCCGCACTATCACCCGTACCTTCCATAAAAAAGGAATACTTGCCGAATACGATGACAGCGGCGCCATTGGTCGCAGGTACAGACGCCAGGACGAGATTGGAACACCGTTTGCGATCACGGTCGATTACGATACCAAAGAGAACAATACTGTTACCCTGCGGGACCGGGATTCCATGAAACAGGTACGAGTCGCCATCGCGAATTTGCCGGAAACTATCGGGGCTCTTGTGGATGGAAGCATTACGTTCACATCCCTGAATCCATAATTAAACCTTTATGAGTTTCATCAGCCATCCCCTGCTCAAACCTGAAAGCATCGAGTCGAGAGAGTACCAGCTTTCGATTGCGATGCGGGCACTTGACGCAAACACGATGGTGATACTGCCTACCGGCCTTGGCAAGACTGCGGTGGCGCTTCTCGTTGCTGCATCCCGGATCTACAATGAGGGAGGCCGGGTGCTTATGCTTGCCCCGACAAAGCCACTCGTGGAACAGCACCTCCGTTTTTTTGAACGCTATCTGCTTGTAAAGAGCCATCAGGGTTCGGAATTATCACCCTTTGTCATGTTTACCGGAGAAGCGCCACCGGATGAGCGCACGGAGGACTGGGATCGTGCATCCGTAATTCTGGCGACACCCCAAGTAGTAAAAAACGATCTTATTGCCGGTCGCTACACGTTAAAAGACGTCACACTCCTTATCGTGGACGAATGTCACCGTGCAACAGGTAATTATGCCTACGTATTTCTCGCCCAGCGCTACCTTGCTACGGCTGACAAGCCCCTGCTTCTTGCAATGACCGCATCACCGGGTGGTGTGCAGGAAAAAGTTCAGGAGGTCTGTGCGAACCTGGGAATCACCCAACTCGAGAACCGGACGGAGAATGATCCCGATGTACGACCTTATGTGTTTGACAGGGATCTTGAGTATATCAGTATCGATCTCCCCCCCGATCTCAAAATGGCTATAACGGTGATTAATTCCCTTATCGAAGAGCGCCTGGCACTGCTTGCCTCCCTTAATTTTACCGTACCAAAGCGTGAGAAACTTACAATGAAAGCGTTGAATGAGATCAATGCCCAGATCCAGCAGCGTATCGTTAACCGTGATCCTATTGCCTATTCGGCAGCATCTGTTTATGCCGCGTGCATGAAGCTCAGGCACGCGATAACTCTTGCCGAGTCCCAGGGGAGCGAAGTTTTGAAAGGATATCTTGCAAAACTGGTTTTTGAGGGTTCGGGTCCGGGCGGCAGCAAGGCAAGCAAGGGCATAGTAAAAGATCAATCCTTTTACGAACTCTACGTACATTCGCTCGGATGGACCAAAGAACTTCATCCAAAACCTGATATAACGCTGGGACTGGTACGCGACCAGCTGGCAGCACATCCAAACAGCCGAATAATTATTTTTGCCACGTACCGTGATACCGTGCAACTTCTGACGGACTATCTCACGAAAAACGGTATTACCTGCGAACGGTTTGTTGGACAGGCAACAAAGGATGCCGAAAAGGGACTGTCCCAGAAAAAGCAGATCGCGGCACTGACACGGTTCCGTGCTGGTGAATTCAAGGTCTTGATAGCAACATCCGTTGGTGAGGAAGGCCTTGATGTTCCTTCCACTGATATGGTGATCTTTTATGAAACAGTCCCTTCAGAAATCCGTTCCATCCAGCGGAAGGGTCGAACAGGCAGGTCCGGGGCTGGCCGGGTCGTGGTCCTGGTCACAAAGGGGACATCCGATGAAGTGTTCCGGCATGTCAGCCAGTCAAAAGAGGCAAGGATGCACAAGAGCATGAGAGCAATGGGCAGTACAAACTCCCTTGTGCAAAGACCTGTTTTGGGAGACCAGGCAAGTATCGAAGATTTCACGGTGCAGGGACCACGGATTATCATTGACGACCGCGAGACTTCATCAAAAGTGGTAGAGGTACTCTCCGGCATGGGAGCGTCCATCCGGATCGAACGACTTGCACAAGGGGACTATGCAATTGGTGACCGGATCCTCATTGAACGCAAAACAGCACGGGATTTTGTTGATACTCTTATCAACCGTGATTTACTCGGTCAGGTGAAAGCCATGGCTGAAGCGGTCCCGCGCCCGGTGATGATTATCGAAGGGGGTGATCTCTACGCACAGCGGGATATCCACCCGAACGCGATCAAGGGCGTACTTGCGGCACTTACCATTGATATGGGAGTCTCGCTCCTGTATACCGGGGATGAACAGGATACCGCACAGATGCTCTATATCCTCGCAAAACGCGAGGATAGCGAGCGGGGTGAACGCAAAGTTCACTCGCATAAATCACACCGTTCCCTGCGAGAGGAGCAGGAGTTCATTATCTCCGCATTCCCCGAAATTGGTATGAAAAATGCTCGCCTGCTGCTCTCCCATTTTGGCTCTGTGCAGTCAATCACAAACGCTGAACTGGTGGATTTGCATTCAATAAAAGGAATCGGAGAAAAGACTGCACAAAAGATCTATGATCTCTGTCGTCGCTCTTATAACTGACACAGGATCTGGAGAGATTCAATTCCTGCTTTCACCGCATTCATAAGAGTAAGCACTTTGTCCGGATCGTTTTCATTTTGTATACGCTCGCAAAGGGACAGAATGGTCAATGCAAGTTCATCGGCAAGCATTCCGTCTTCACTGGTCTCGTCGTTGTGTTCACTGCAGCTGCATTCATGATCATGTTCTTGATGTGCTGCTGCTGGTGCAACCGGTGCAATGCCGGGTTTTTCCGCGCTGTCATGTTCTACACAGACAACACAGAGTGTTTTGCCTTTAACTTCAAAGAGTGGGCATCCGCAGGTTTTGCAGGACTTTTCGAGCATTTTACCTCCTTTAAGGAGGTATTCTGCCATAATTTCATCTTCTTTACGTACCGGCATCCAATCACCGTCGACTTGATATTTAACCTATATATGTCGGTTCTACGTATTAACTACAGGTACCAGGAAGAAGATACCATGCCCAACCCTGAAAAAACTATAGAAAACTGTATCCTGATGTTGCAGCGCATTCAGGAAGACAGCTCGATACCCCGAAACATCCGGCGCGTGGCAGACGAGACCCGGACGCTGCTTATCAACAATTCCAAAGCGATGGGACTGCGCGCTGCGGAAGCAATTTCAAAGATAGATGAAATCTCCAATGATCCCAACATGCCGATTCACGCCCGGACCAGGATCTGGGAGCTTGTATCGCAACTGGAGACAATCCCACTCGACTAAACGCAATTATTTTGTATTACTTTTTTCAATTTTAACCTCAAAAAAAGTGAATGAAAAATTCAAAAAATCTGTGAAAATGCTGTTCTGATTCCGTATCATAAAAACCGATTGAGTACGACACCTGCATTTCTAAGAACTGAGATTCCGTAAGGAGGGAAAACATAAAAAATTACATTGCTTTTAACAAAAATCCTTTTGCATTCCGAAAATTATGGAGATACAATTTTAATTGTCTCATATTATAGGGGAATAAGCGAATATTTTCCGGGTTTCCGGCATAGGAATGATATGAAAGCGCTAGTTAAAAAAATTCAGGGTATTACAGCATTCACAGGGTCATGATACTATCACTGACACAATGATTGAGGGCAAAAAAATTATCCGGCCGTGAGAAATTATCTTATTTATGCTTGTCAGTTCTGGAGAACCGGTATACCCCTTTTGGTACAAACATCTCAAAACGTGCACCATGCTGGAATTCTCCCGATTCTTTTATGGTAATATTTGTAATCGAAAGGATCTCCCGGGAAAGAAACAATCCAAGACCGGTATTCTTTCCAAATCCTCTCTGGAAAATTGTTTCCTTGTCGTGTGACGGGATGCCGATGCCATCATCATCAATCCTGATAAAAAGACCGTCCGGTGATTCAAACGATGAGAGCCTGACAACCGATACCCGGTTACCATGCTCTACAGCATTCGCCACAATGTTGTAAAATACCCGTTCCAGCAGGGGATCTGCAAATATCTCCACTCCATCTGCATCGGATTCGAACCGTATTTTTTTAATGTCAATGTGGGTGCAGGCCTTAAAGAACGTGTCACTCACATTCTGCCAGTCGGGTGCAATAACACCGAGATCCTGGTAGAGTTTTGTGAAATCAATATTTTCCGCAATCATCTGTACGGCAGATTTCAGCTTGGTAAGGTACATTGAGTGCAGGGGTTCGGGAGGGTGATCCGTGAACAGTTCAAGGTACCCGCCTAATACCGTAAGTTTATTCCGGATATCGTGACGGGTGATCTCGGCAAGTAGGTTGAGCTTTTTATTGGCGAGTTGCAGGGCATCATGTGCTTTTTTGATATCTGATATATCGTGGAAGATCCCCATCATGCACTGTCGTCCACCTAGGTCGAGTATTGTCGCGCTTACAATTACCGGGATATGGTCCCCTTTCTGGTCAATAATCGTCTCTTCCTGTAATCCCCTCTTTTCAAGGGCATGCTTTTTGAAAAACGCCCGGTATTTCTCTTCCTCCTCTTTTGGGTGAAGTTCACATTCATGCATATTCTGTATTTCTGCAAGCGTCCTGCCAATTAATTCCTGAGCTTTTTTATTTGCATCCAGCAGCATCCCGGTTTTAGCGTCAGCGATAAAAATTGCATCATTTGCATAATTCATAAGACCTTTGTTTTTTTCATATGCCGATTTCAGCTCATCATCAGCCCGTTTGCGATCGGTAATGTCCCGTACAAATGCAAAAACGTATGCATGAGGGCCAAATTCGATAAAATTAAGGAGGATTTCAACAGGAATTACCGACCCGTCTTTTTTCCGGGTGGAATCCTGCACAGTAAGATATTTTCTCTCCCGTATCCGTGACCAGAGAGGGCCTAAATGGTTCTCAATAAAGTGGGGGTTGATATCACTGATAGTGAGACAGACAAATTCCTCCCGTGTATAGCCAAGCATTGTACAAATCGTATCGTTGAAAAAAGTGATGCCACCGGAAAGATTGATCCAGAGAATACCCTCGGCAGCATTGCTGACGGTGGCTTTCATCATCCGAAGTTCCTCCTCTGCCTGTTTTCTTCGGATTGCCTGCCGTATTTTGTGACTCAGTTCGCTGAACTGGGCACGGGGAGCTCCACCTTTCTGGAGGTAAAAGTCTGCACCATTATTGATGGCTTCAATAACAACTTCTTCCCGTCCCCTTCCCGTGAAGAGGATGAAAGGGATATCTTTGAAATCCCTCCTTACCTGTTTGAGGAATTCGATGCCATCCATAACCGGCATCTGGTAATCGGAGATGATGGCATCAAATGTTCGCTCTGTCATGAGTCCCAGTGCGTTCTTTGCAGAAGTCACCGTGGCAACAGAGAATTCCCCTTCCCGCTCAAGAAAAAGTTTGCAGAGATCGAGCAGGTCGGGCTCGTCATCCACATAAAGGAGGGAAATCATTAATTTTATTATTGTTTCAGTAAGGATTTAGATTTTTGTTCAGAGATCTCATTTAAAAAGCGCAGTCTCTTATCGGGTAAGAGTTTCTCATGCGGGAAGTGTTGATCCGGTCCGGAACCCTTCTTTAGGAACGATAATTTCAAAGCGTGACCCTTGTTTTTCCTCACCGGTCTCCCGTATGGTCATACCCGTCACTTCGAGGATCTTCTTTGCCAGAAACAGCCCGGGTGTTTTTTCGTTCCCCGGTCTCCGTTCAAAGAGATGAGATCTTTCCTGCGGGGATATTCCAGTCCCGTTATCAGATAGGGTAATAATAAGTCCTGTTCCGGACGGGTGGTAAGATACGGTGATGCGGGTTACTGTTTCCCTGTATTTGTTCGCATAATTAAAAAGGTGGAAAAAAACCTTTTCAAAGACCGGGTCTGCAAAGATCTCAATGTTATCCTTTGGGATATCAACGGTGATTGTATCGGTCTGCAATTCTAAAAATGCCCGGCGAATGATGGTTGATACAGATTGCCATGAGGGAGCATCTGAACCAAGATTTTCATATTCGCGTGAAAAGATAATCTGCTGTTGAATAGTTTTTGTTGCTGTCTGGGCACGAGTCAGATTCTGCAGCAATCCTGGTTCCTGCACCCCGTCACTTGCAAGTTCCAGAGAGCCGCTGACAATCATCAGCTGATTCAGGATATCATGCCGTGTCATACCGGAAAACATAGTAAGGGTCTTTCTGGCAAGAATACGTGCACTTTCTGCCTTGTATAAGAGTTTTATGCTGTCAAAAAGCTCGGCAAACCGGGATTCAGGATTTGTTCCCTTCTTAATATAATAATTGGCCCTGTTATTAAGGGATTCAATGACGATAGTTTCTGTGCTTGCACTGGTAAAAATTATAAACGGGAGTTCGGGGTATTTTTCACGGACAAATCTGAGAAACTGTGCTCCACCGGATTCCGGCAGGTCATAGTCAGCAACAATCACATCAAACGAGTCAATCTTCATCCGTTCCAGTGCTTCTCCTGCGGAGGAGGCGGTATCAACATGGATCTCCTTTTCACGCTCTAAAAAACGCTTACCCGATTCAAGGAGAGCCGGATTATTGTCAACATAAAGGACCATTATCACAGTAACACACTTCGGAAGATCACACATTAACGGGTTTACTTTCGCCAGTTAAGTAATAAATATACCGGTCATAATTGCTGATAAACAGGATCATCCCGTTATGAAGTTTTTGGGTTACATAAAAGTGCTGCAGGCAAAAAGAGGGTTTAGAAAAAATTTATGGGATGATATCAATGTTTGTCAATGGATTTTTTTGGTTCATTACGTCTCGCAAATCGTTTCATATTTCATCTCCCGCCATCCATCTGTTTTTTACGCAAAAGGATCCAATATGCTCCTGAATTATGGATCTCCTTTCCATTATCCTCATCATTGCAGGACTTATTTTATTTGAAACCATAACCAGCATTGATAATGCCATCATTAATGCCGAAGTGCTCTCAACCATGAGTGAACGGGCAAAGCGATGGTTTTTAATCTGGGGATTGTTATTTGCAGTCTTTGCAATCCGGGGGCTGTTACCCTGGCTGATTGTCTGGTTATCCACACCCTCGCTGAGTCCTCTCGGGGCATTCACCGCTACATTCTCAAGCGACCCGATTGTAATTGCAGCAATTGAACATTCTGCTCCCATACTTCTGATGGGAGGGGGTACATTCCTTCTTTTCCTCTTCCTCCACTGGCTGTTTTTGGAGGGGAAAAATTTCGGCCTGAAAGGAGAACGCTATATCGCTTCAAAAGGCGTCTGGTTTTTTGCCATAGTTTCTCTTTTGCTTACCGGGCTTGTCTGGTTTGCACTGGATAAAAATCCACTCATCGCATTTGGTGCAGTTGTCGGTTCCACGGCATTTTTTATTGTCCATGGGTTCCGGCAGAACGCAGAACAAGCTGAAGAGAAGATGCTCCATTCGTCCGGTATGTCAGATATCAGCAAGATCTTTTATCTCGAGGTTATTGATGCAACATTCTCTATCGACGGGGTTATTGGTGCATTTGCATTCACTATGGCCGTTCCCCTGATCCTTATCGGTAATGGCATCGGGGCGTTTGTCGTCAGGGAACTGACTTTGCGTAATGTTGATACTATCAGGAAATACCGGTATCTGAAAAATGGGGCAATGTACTCCATCTTTTTCCTCGGTGTTATTATGATCATGGACAGTTTCGGGATTCACATCCCATTCTGGGTCTCGCCCTTGATCACGTTTGGTTGTGTCGGTCTCTTTCTCTATAAATCGATGCGTGAGATCCCGAAGGTTCCGGGAGCGAAAAGGAACAAGGCATAATAAATTCCCAATTCCCCCTGTGTGTTTTTTTCCTGAGTTTCACTATTACAGGTTTGAATAATAATTTTGAATTTTTTTTAATAAGTTATCGCAAAGAGATCCTCTAACGTTTTTTCCCTGAGGATAACTTCTGCCTGATGCACCCGAGCTGATCCATACACCAGAGTCCGCCTTTGAGGAGCGGGACTGTTATGCCCATCAATCCCTCCATCTCTTTTGACACTTCCCTGAGGCGTACAGGAATTGGCAGGTGCTGTGGGCAGATCTTTTCGCATTTGCCGCAGTTTTTACACAGCCCGGCATAGGAAACACCGGAGAGTAATCCGCCATGGCGCCCAAGGTAATGGAATTTAGCACTCCGGTCATTGGGGAAAAGATGGTGAGCGTTGTAAAGGGAAAAACAACCGGGAATATCAACCCCCGCCGGGCATGGCATACAATACGCGCATCCTGTGCAACCGACCTTCATCAGCTGTTGGTAGGTATCACGGACCCGGGCAATAATCGCGAGTTCTGCCGGGGAGATCGAATTGGGGAGCGCTTTATCTGCTATCCGAAGATTTTCATCAATATGTGTCTCGTCGTTCATCCCGGAAAGGACTACCGTAACTTCCGGATGGTTCCATACCCAGCGCAGTGCCCATTCAGCAGGTGATCTCCTGACAGGTGATTCATCCCAGATTTTTTGGATCTTGTCCGGAACCGGCCCGGCAAGATTACCGCCACGGATCGGTTCCATGATCATAACCGCAAGATTTTTTCCTGCGGCATAGACAAGGCCTTCAGTACCAACCTGGTTGTTCTCATCAAGATAATTATATTGGATCTGGCAGAATTCCCAGTTGTACGTGTCAACGATCTCTTTTAATCCTGCAGTGTCACCATGGAACGAGAAACCCGCACTTTTTATCCTGCCATCGTTTTTTGCAGTGGTGAGGAATTCAAGGACTCCAAGAGTTTTCATCGTCTCCCAGTTACCTTTCGAGAGGCTGTGGAGCAGGTAGTAATCAATATGATCAGTATGAAGTGTAGCGAGTTGTGAGTCAAGAATACGGTTCATGTCCTGTCGTGAATGGACTGACCACGGGGGAAGTTTTGTTGCGATCCTGACTTTTTCCCGGTAGCCATCTGCAAGTGCACGGGCAAGCACTTTTTCACTTTTACCGAGATGATAAGCAGGAGCTGTATCTACATAATTGACACCATTATCGATAGCATGCCTCAGCTGCCGGATCGCACGTTCTTCATCTATCCCACCGCCCTTTTTTGTCGGCAGTCGCATATAACCAAACCCGAGAATAGAGAGTTGATCGCCGGTTTTGGGAACTTTCCGGTAGAGCATGAAAAGGCACCTCGTTTTTCTGAATTGATTGTCAATGGGGTAAGCACCTGAAATATAAATTTTTTTCCTATTCCTTATTTTTTTACAGAAGAGTAGGTACCCTGTTTACGTTTCTTCACCTCACCTCATAGGACCTGATGTAATTCCTGGGATGGTGATACAGATCG
The DNA here is from genome assembly GCA_026394695.1 of Methanoregula sp. Classification (GTDB taxonomy): domain Archaea; phylum Halobacteriota; class Methanomicrobia; order Methanomicrobiales; family Methanospirillaceae; genus Methanoregula. Next base: position 4,387 of record JAPKXT010000211.1, on the reverse strand, counting down.
AATGTATAATCCTCTTTACTGTAGATTGCGGGGTCTTTTTTCCGGTGCAATTTCTGGTCACCTCTCCGCGGGATATTGTTTGGTGCAAAGGCTTGATGCAAAAAATGGATTTAGCGAAGCTCCGGAATTTTGATCATGGGTAATTTTGGGCAAAACGGTGTGATAGGTTTAAATAACCTTCCTGTCAAGAGAGAAAGCGTGTGGTAAAACTATGACTTTTGTGCCTGACCCCATAGAGCTGGTAAATCTTTTACTGTGTGCAGTTATCCTGCTGCTGGGATATCTGGTGTACCGGAAACGTGATATCATCAGTGCCCTGTTTATTGGAATTGCGTTTGGCATGTTCGGGTTATCGCACCTGAACGCGATATTCGATCCTGCCTTGTTTCCAGCAGTTACCTTTGTCCTGATGAGGATCTTTGGATATCTCTTTGTAGCTGCTGCACTCTATCTCCTGCTTACAGAATAACCAGAACTGCTGAATCAAAAGGGGATGTGATGATAACAAGGCAGTGAATATGTATTAATTTCCTATCACCGTGCAGATGATCGTCCGTTCGCGTCCTGCATTCACATCAAGTTCCAGTAGTACTATCTGCTGCCACGTTCCGCACAGCAGGTCTCCATTGGCCAGCGGTACGGTAATCGAAGGACCCACCAGTGCCGCCTTTACGTGCGATCGCCCGTTTCCATCATTCCATCGGATGTGGTGGGCGTAATCTGCATCATCCGGGGCAAGTACCGAGAGTGCTCGTTTAAGATCTGTCAATACTCCCGGTTCGAATTCGATGGTCGTAAGTGCCGCAGTTGAATGCTGTACAAAGAGGTGGACGATCCCCTCTTGTACGTTGCTGTCGCGGACAGCTTTTTTAATTTCCGGGGTAATGTTGATAATATCCCCTTCGCATTTTGAAGTAACCCTGATAATTGTCCGGAACATCAGTGCACCATACACCGATCTTTTCTCCCCCCGGATAAAAAATCATTCCTGTTCCGAGATGGATTCCTCATTTCTTGTATAAAATGAATTAAAAAGAAAAAAAGATTGGGATTTGTAATACGGTTTTTAGAGATCCGTATCATTATTTTCCGGTTCTGAATTGTTGTTGTTATCCTGCACGACCTCAACTTCAGGCTGAACAATTGCAACACCAATGACCCTGTCTTTATCATCAAGGCGAATGGTGCGGACACCTTTCGTTCCGCGCCCGATGATCCGGATCTCGCTGACGGGCATACGGATGACAACACCGGATGCAGTCATGACGATGATCTCATCAGTATCCAGCACGGCACGCGACTCGATGACGATTGCATCACGTTCGAGCTGCATGTTCTTGACACCCATGGTGCCCCGGCCATGCCCGCGGAAGTCGTCAAATTCCGTCCTCTTCCCAAATCCGACGTTTGATATGGTGAGAAGATGGTCTTTCTCGACTAACGTGAGTGCGACGATGGTATCTTCGCCACGGAGTTTCATACCCCGCACACCGGATGCATTGCGCATCACCGTGCGAACGGTCTCTTCATGGAAGCGGAGACTGTAGCCGAAACGGGTGGATAAGACGATCTCTCTGGTGCCATCGGTAGCAATGACATCGACTAACTGGTCGTTCTCCTTGAGCCGGATCGCATTGGTTCCAACCGAACGCGGGTTTGAAAACTCCGTCTGGGGGATCTTGATGACCTGCCCGTACCGGGTTGCAAACAGCATAAACCGGTCTTCCCTGAAGACCCGGATCGGGATGACCTTTGTCACGATCTCGTCTTTTAAGTTGAGGAGGTTGACGATCGGTTTGCCTTTTGCAATACGGGAACTTTCGGGGATCTGGTAGACTTTGAGCCAGTATACACGGCCGATGTTGGTAAAGCAGAGCAGGTAATCTTTCATCTCTGCGGCAAACACCCGGTCCACGCCATCATCATCCTTGGTGGTCATGCCGGTGATCCCGTGACCACCACGCCGCTGCTTGCGGTAGGTATCGATATCCATCCGCTTGATGTAATTGGCGGTAGTGAGCGAGATTAAGACCGTCTTGTCCTCGATCAGATCCTCATTGGAGAGGTCGCTCGTATCGATCGCGATCGCGGTTCTCCGGGCATCCCCGAATTTGGCCGCGATCTCGACGGTCTCGCGCCGGATCTCGTCCTTGATATTGGCTTCGTTTGAGAGGATGGTCTCAAGCCGTAAAATTTCGGCTTCAAGTCCCTTCTTTTCGTCATTGATCTTCTGCTGCTCAAGCGCTGCGAGGCGGCGAAGCTGCATCTGGAGGATCGCATTTGCCTGGAGTTCATCGAGACCGAATTGGAGTATGAGGGCATTTCGGGCATTATCAACCGAATCAGATGCCCGGATCGCCGCGATGATCAGGTCGATCTTGGAAAGGGCGATGAGCAGGCCGACTAATATATGGACTTTATCCTGTGCTTTCTTTAAGTCAAACTCAGATCTGCGCCGGATCACTTCGATCCGGTGGTGGACGAAGTTCTCTAACAGGCTGTGGAGGTTGAGCACCTTGGGCTGGTTGTCGACAATAGCAAGATTGATCGCCCAGAAACTGGATTCGAGTGCGGTCAGCTTGTAGAGCTGATTCAGGATGACTGCTGACATCGTGCCCTTGCGGAGCTCAAAGACTACCCGGATACCATCCTTGTCAGACTCGTCGCGAATGTCGGAGAGGCCGTCGATCCTCTTATCCTTGACCATGTCGGCAATTCCCGTGATCCACTGGGCCTTGTTGACCTGGTACGGGAGCTCTGAAACAATGATGCGATCGCCGCGGTTGCCTCCTTCGCTCTCCTCAATAGTGGCAACACCACGGACGATCACACGACCCTGGCCGGTGGTGTAGATGTTCCTGACCCCTTCGGTCCCCATCATGACACCGCCCGTCGGGAAGTCGGGGCCGGGCATGACCTTCATGATCTCTTCAACCGGGATTGCCGGGTTGTCGAGGTACAGGTTGACCGCTGCGCAGACCTCCCGCAGGTTGTGCGGGGGCATCTTCGTTGCCATACCGACGGCAATACCATCCGTGCCGTTGACCAGCAGGTTGGGAATCTTTGAGGGGAGGACGGTCGGTTCTTTTAACGACTCATCGTAGTTCGGGATGAACCTGACGGTATCCTTGTCGAGATCTTCCAGGAGTGCTTCTGCGTACGGGAAGAGCCTGACCTCGGTGTACCTGCTCGCTGCCGCAGCGTCACCATCGACCGACCCGAAGTTACCCTGCCCCTGTACCAGCATGTTGCGGTACGAGAACGGCTGTGCCATCTTGACGATCGTATCGTAGATGGATGCATCACCGTGCGGGTGGTACTTACCCATCACTTCACCAACCACCCTCGCACTCTTCTTGGTGGGCTTGTCGCTGGTGTTGCCCATCTCCCACATCGCGAAAAGAGACTTGCGGTGGACTGGCTTGAGACCATCGCGGACATCGGGGATTGCACGCCCGATGATGACACTCATTGCGTAGTTGATGTACGACGTTTTCATCTCGAGTGCGATACTAATCGGCTCCACACGGTGCGTTTGCGGGCCGCTTGCGGGTGGTACTTCAGATGTCAAGGTTGGTCACCTCCTTTGCATGGCGGGTGATGAAATTTTTCCTGATCTCCACGTCTTTTCCCATCAGCGTCCTGAACATCTCGTCTGCCTCTAGTGCATCCTCTATCGTGACTTGTTTGAAGACCCGGTACTCCGGGTCCATGGTCGTATCCCAGAGCTGCTGGGCGTTCATCTCACCAAGACCCTTGTAGCGCTGGATGGACACGCCTTTTTCACCCATGGCAGCCGAGACCGTCTGCATCTCATCTTCCGTGTACACGTACTTTTCTTCCTTACCTTTCGAGATGCGGAACAGGGGGGGCTGGGCGATGTAGATATACCCGGCCTCGATCAGTTTGAGCATGTACCGGTAGAAGAATGTCAGCAGGAGGGTGCGGATATGGGCGCCGTCCACGTCCGCATCGGTCATGATTACGATGTGGTGGTAGCGGGCCCGTTCCTGGTCGAATTTCTCCCCGATACCGGTACCGATTGCCGAGATGAGCGTCTGGATTTCAGCGTTTTTTAAGATCTGGTGCTCACCCGCTTTCTCCACGTTGAGGATCTTTCCCCTGAGGGGAAGGATTGCCTGGAACTTGCGGTCCCGACCCTGCTTGGCTGAACCACCTGCAGAATCTCCTTCCACAATATAGACCTCACTCTTTGCCGGGTCGCGTTCCGAACAGTCGGCGAGCTTGCCGGGGAGCCCGGAACTCTCAAGCGAGCTCTTGCGCCGGGCAAGGTCGTGGGCATTGCGTGCGGCTTCGCGGGCTTTTGCCGCCGAGAGGGCTTTTTCGATGATGATCTTAAGTACATTCGGATTCTCATCGAAATATT